>JBFMCT010000057.1 GCA_040754375.1 Actinomycetota bacterium | reverse complement strand
CCGGCCGGCGCGGTCGGTTCCTCGATCGGGATCGGGCATGGTCAGATCGTCCTCCACGGGTCGTGGGGACCCGCGGATGCTGACTGATTCCCAGGCGGATCTCTATCGCGAAGTCAGGCGCAAACCACGCCCGCTCGCCCGCTCGCCCGCTCGCCCGCGAGAGAGAACGAGCCTGTTCAGGCAGTCTAGATCCGGTCCATATTGGCCACGGCGCGTAGCCGTCGGTCTTGACGAAGGCCCCCATCCCAGTCCGGATCCCCACGGTTAGAAGTAGTGGTATCTCCCCCTGGTTGATGCTGATCAGCACCCGCCCCCGTCGCCGCTCGGCGCCGCTCGGCGACGGTGCTGGTTCAGGACCACTCGGGCCCGGCCCGTCGAAGCCACCACGTCGGCGTCCTCGAGGCCAGGCCATGGCCACCGCCGAGGTGGTAGCCGCCTACAGGCGCCTGGCCGGGGCGGGGCGGGGCATGGAGTCCCGTGTTCCGGACATCGGTCGGCGCAGGTACCCGATCATTGACACCAATCAGTCGGGGTACGAGCGGGTGATGCCGAGCAGGCCTACGGGCCGGCCTCGGGCCGCAGGGTGGGGAACAGCACGACGTCGCGGATGTTGGTCGCCCCCGTGACGAGCATGACCAGCCTGTCGATGCCGATGCCCAGGCCGCCCGTGGGTGGCAAGCCGTACTCCAGCGCCCTCAGGTAGTCCTCGTCGACGGCCATGGCCTCCTCGTCGCCGGCGGCCGCCAGGCGGGCCTGGTCCTCGAAGCGGGCCCGCTGGTCGTCGGGGTCGACCAGCTCGGTGAAGGCGTTGCCCAGCTCCCGGCCGGCCACGATGGGCTCGAAGCGCTCGACGTAGCCGGGCCTGGACCGGTGGGGCCGCGACAGGGGCGATACCTCCAGCGGATGATCGGTCACGAACACCGGGCCCCACAGCTCGGGCTCGGTCGTCTTCTCGTAGATCTCCTGCACCAGCTTGCCCGCACCCCAGGCCGGGTTGACGTTGACACCGACGCCCCGGGCGGTGGCCGCCAGCGCGCCGACATCCATCCCCACGTCGACGGTCAGCCCGGTGTGCTCGGCCACCAGGTCGGTCATCGTGGCCCGCGGCCAGGGCGGGGCCAGGTCGAGGTCGCGCCCGGCATAGCTGATCTGCGCTGCGCCGGTCACCTCGGTCACCACGTCAGCCACCAGGTTCTCGCAGATGTCCATCATGTCGTGGTAGTCGGCGTAAGCCGCGTAGACCTCGAGCATGGTGAACTCGGGGTTGTGGCGGGGCGAGATGCCCTCGTTGCGGAACACCCGGCCCAGCTCGAACACCTTGTCGAAGCCGCCGGCCACCAACCGCTTCAGGTAGAGCTCGGGGGCGACCCGCAGGTATAGCTCCATGTCCAGGGCGTTGTGGTGGGTGACGAACGGCCGGGCCGTGGCCCCGCCCGCCAGCGGGTGGAGCACCGGCGTCTCCACTTCGAGGAACCCACGGTCCTCCAGCCAGCGCCGCACCAGGCTGATGACCCGGCTGCGCACCACGAAGGCCCGGCGGGACTCCTCCGACGCCCACAGGTCGACGTAGCGCTGGCGGTAGCGGGTGTCGGGGTCGACGATGCCGTGCCACTTGTCGGGGAACGGCCGGCGGGCCTCGGCCAGCCTTACCCACTCGTCGACGGACACCGAGAGCTCGCCCCGGCGGGTGGTGATCACCTCCCCGGTGACGCCCAACCAGTCGCCGATCGAGAGCTTGCCGAACTCGTCGAACCGGGCAGTGGCGGCCTCGGTGGCGAAGAGCTGGACCCGGCCCGACAGGTCGGCCAGGGTGCCGAAGGCGATGGCCCCCTGGCCCCGGCGCAGCATGAGGCGCCCGGCCACCGACACTCGCTCGCCGGTGCGTGACTCGGGCGCCAGCCCGCCGTGGCGGGCGTGGAGCTCGGCCGCCTGGGCGGTGCGCTCGAATCGGTAGGGGATGTCGCCCGAGCCCCTCATGAGGGCCGGTTGCGCTCGAAGATGAGGCGTAGGCCGTGGAGGGTGAGCCACGGGTCGTGGGTCTCGATCTTCTCCGAGAAGGGAGCGATGAGCTCCCCCAGCCCCCCGGTGGAGACCACCCGGCACGGGCCCAGTTCGTCCTCGAAACGCCGGCACAGGCCGTCGACGGCCGCCCCCGTGCCGTAGAGGGTGCCCGACTGGACCGACTCGACGGTGTTGCGGCCGATGACCCGCCGGGGCCCGGTGAGCTTCACCCTGAACAGGGCCGCGGCCCGGGCGAAGAGGGCGTCGAGGCTCACCTCCACGCCCGGCATGATGGCCCCGCCGAGGTACTCGCCGTCGACCGACGTGGCGTCGACGGTGGTGGCGGTCCCGAAGTCGACGACGATCACCGGCCCACCGTAGAGGTCGTGGGCCCCCACGGCGTTGGCAATCCGGTCAGGACCGACCTCCCGGGGGTTCTCGTAGAGGATCGGCATGCCCGTGCGGGCGCCCGGCTCCAGCACAACCGGGGGTACGGCGAAGTAGCGCTCGGCCATCTCCCGTAGGGCGGCCGTCAGCCGGGGGACGGTTGAGGAGATGACCACGCCGGTCACGTCGCCGAGGGTGGCCGAGCGCAGGTCGAGGAGCTGGCGGACGAGCAGGCCGTGCTCGTCGGAGGTGCGCTCGGAGTTGGTGGCCAGCCGCCACGGCTCCAGGAGTTGATCACCGTCGTAGAGGCCGACCACGGTGTGGGTGTTGCCGGCGTCGATGGCCAGGAGCATCAGCGCGGACCTGGCCCATCGGGGCCCGAGCCGGGCCGCAGGTCGAGCCCGATGTCGAGCACGGGGGCGGAGTGGGTGATGGCCCCCACGGCCACCAGGTCGGCGCCCGCGGCTGCGTAGGCAGCCACGTTGTCGAGGGTCACGCCGCCCGACACCTCGACCAGGCAGCGCCCCGCGACCACGGCCACGCAACCGGCTACCCCCTCGGGGGACATGTTGTCGAGCAGTACCAGGTCGGCACCCGCAGCCAGCGCCTCGGCCACCTGGGCGGCGGTGTCGCACTCCACCTGCACGGTGCGGCCCGGCCACTGCCGGCGGGCGCCGGCCACCGCCTCGGCCACCGTGAGCCCCCCCAGGTGGTTGTCCTTCACCAGCACCCCGTCTGACAGGTTGCCCCGGTGGTTGACCCCCCCACCGGCCCGCACGGCCGCCTTCTCCAGCGCCCGCAGGCCGGGTGTGGTCTTGCGGGTGTCGCGCACCCGGGCGGGCGCGGCCCGGTCGGCGAACCGGCGGGTGAGGGTGGCGATGCCCGAGAGGTGGCTCAGGAAGTTGAGGGCCGTGCGCTCGGCCGTCAACACCGACGCCAACGGCCCCCGCACCCGGGCGACGGGTTCCCCGGCCACGACGAGGTCTCCGTCGGCCGCCGACCACGCCAACTCGATGGCCGGGTCGACCTGAGCGAAGGTCTCGTGGGCCGCCGCCCGGCCGGCCAGCACCCCGGCGGCCCGGGGGACGAGCACGGCGTCGGCCTGGGCGCCCGCGGGCAGCAGGGCCGAGGTGAGGTCGCCCAGGGGGCCCAGGTCCTCGGCCAGGGCCCGGGCCACCACGTCCCCGATCACGACGATGGGCCGGTCACGACGGGTGGGCCGGCCATCACGGGGTGCCAGCGCGGTGGACGAGCCGGTGGCCGAAGGCCGTCGACGTCTCGGGGAAGTCGGTGCGGGTGTGGGCGCCGCGGGACTCCTGGCGGGCAACCGCACTGGCCACCAAGGCACCGGCCACCGTGACCAGGTTGCGCAGCTCCAGCGCCTCGCGGCCGTGGTCGGGCATCCGCTCGGCCACCTCGGCCACGTGGCCGGCCGCCTCGGCCAGCGAGCGGGCGTCGCGCACCACCCCGGCGTGGGCCGTGAGCGAGTGCTGCAGCGCCTCCCTCAGCTTGGCCGCGTCGCCGCGGTCACGGGCACCACCGGGCGGCGCGGCGCCGTGCTCGCGGTCGCCCGCCAGCACCCGCCACCCCCCGGCCCGCAGGGCGCCCGTCTCCTCGCACTCCGACTTACCCGCGAGGATGGCTTCCACCACCCGGGCGGCGAACACCATGCCCTCCAGCAGCGAGTTCGACCCCAGGCGGTTGGCCCCGTGGACGCCCGAGCAGGCGGCCTCGCCCGCGGCCCACAGCCCGGGCAGGCCGGTGGCCCCGTCCAGGTCGGCCAGCACGCCCCCGATCGTGTAGTGGGCCGCGGGTGCCACCGGCAGCCACTCGGACGTGGGGTCGAGCCCGGCCGCGGCCATCGACGCCGAGATGGTGGGGAAGCGGCGGTCGAAGTCCTCCAGGCCGGTGGCGTCCAGCCACAGGTGGTCCACACCCTGCTCGGCCATGCGGGCGGCCATGGCCCGCGAGACGACGTCACGGGGCTCCAGTTCGTCGACGAAGCGCTCGCCGGTGGCGTCCCGCAGGCGGGCCCCGTGGCCCCGGAGGGCCTCGGACAGGAGCGGGCGGGGCATCGAAGGGTGGTGAAGGGCGGTGGGGTGGAACTGGACGAACTCCACGTCGGCCACCGGCACCCCAGCCCGCAAGGCCATGGCCATGCCGTCCCCGGTGGCCTCGGGAGGGTTGGTGGTGACCGCGTAGAGCTGGCCCGCCCCGCCCGTGGCCAGCAGCACGTGGCGGGCGGCCACCGTCTGTTGGAGGCCCGCGGGGCCCACCGCGGACACGCCCCGGCACCGGCCGTCGTCGGTCACCAGGTCGACGGCGAACCAGCCCTCCATCACGGCTGCGGCCGTGGCCCGCACGGCCGCCACCAGCGCCCGCTCGATCTCGGCGCCGGTGGCCGCCCCCCCGGCGTGCACCACCCGGGCCACCGAGTGGCCGCCTTCGCGGGCCAGGGCGAGATCGCCCCCCGCCTCCCGGTCGAACACCGCCCCCAGGGAGATCAGCTCGTGGACCCGGGCCGGGCCCTCGTCGACGAGCACCCGGACGGCGTCGGCGTCGCACAGCCCGGCCCCGGCGGCCAGGGTGTCGGCCAGGTGGAGGTCGGTCGAGTCGGGGTCACCGCCCAGCACGGCGGCAACCCCCCCTTGCGCCCACCGGGTGGTCGCCTGCTCCAGCCGGCCCTTGGTCAGGACCCCGACCCGCATCCCCGGCTGGGAGGCGGCGGCCCGCACGGCGGCCGAGAGGCCGGCCACCCCGCTCCCCAGCACCAACAGGTCGAGGGGCGGCGGGGCCTCCTCACCCACCGAGGGTCACGATCGTCGGGGTGTGGCCCTCCAGTTCGTGTTCGTCGTAGTCGGCGTAGGTGAGGATGATGATGCGATGGCCGGGGTCGACGAGGCGGGCGGCGGCGCCATTCACGCGAACGTCGCCCGGTTCGCCCATGATGGCGTAGGTCTCCAGGCGGGCACCGTTGTCGACGTCGAGCACGGCCACCTGCTCCCACTCGCGGATGTCGGCCTTGTCCATGAGGGCCGGGTCGAGCGAGATCGAACCCACGTAGTTGACGTCGGCCCCGGTGACCACCGCCCGGTGGACCTTGGACTTCAGCATGCGCCGGCGCATCACGCTCCCCCCACGGCCAGGTTGTCGATGAGCCTGGTGGTGCCCACGCGGGCGGCCACCAGTAGCCGGGCCGGGCCTTCGACCCGGTCGAGAGGGGACAGCGTGGCCGCGTCGGCCACCTCGGCGTAGTCGAGACGTACCAGCGGCTCGGCCGCGATGGCGGCCGCCATCAGGCGGCGGAGGCGCTCCCCGTCCCGCTCGCGCGACCGTGCGGCCGTCGCCAGAGCCCGGGGCAGCACGGTGGCGGCCGTGCGCTCGGGCCCGGACAGGTAGGCGTTGCGGCTCGACAGGGCCAACCCGTCGGGGGCCCGCACCGTCGGGCAGCCCACCACCTCGACGGGGAAGGACAGGTCGGCAGCCAGGCGGCGAACGACCAGGAGCTGCTGGTAGTCCTTCTCCCCGAAGTAAGCCCGGCACGGCCCGGCGATGGCGAACAGCTTGGCCACGACGGTGGCCACCCCCGAGAAGTGGCCCGGCCGGGCCGCCCCCTCGAGCAGTTCTCCCAGGCCGCCGCCGACCTCGACCCGCACCACCGGCTCCTCGGCGAAGATCTCGCCCACGGGCGGGGCGAACACCAGGTCGGCGCCCGCCTCCTCGGCCACCGCGAGGTCACCGCCAAGGTCGCGCGGGTAGCGGTCGAAGTCCTCCTTGGGCCCGAACTGGAGGGGGTTGACGAACACGGTGACCACGGTGACCGAGCACTCGGCCGCCGAGCGGTGCACGAGCGACGCGTGACCCTCGTGGAGGGCACCCATGGTCGGGACCAGCCCGACGGTGCCGCCCTCGGACCGGGCGGCATCGAGCTCTTTTCTGACCTGCTCGATGCGGTCGATGACCCGCACGGCGCTTCCTTTCCTACGTTCCGGCCCTGCAGGGGCAGGTGCCGTTCGTGGTCAGAGACTACCCGTGCGGCGGACGCTGCCGGCGGCCCGTTCGAGGGCGCCGGGCGGGACCAGCGCGGGAGCCAGGTCGGCCAGCGGGGCGAGCACGAACCGCCGCTCCCACATGCGGGGATGAGGCACCACGAGGTCGCTCTCGGCCACCTCGACGCCCTCGACCCACAACACGTCGACGTCGAGGGCCCGGGGCCCGTGGCGGGGCTCGCCGGCCCGGTCGCGGGGCCGGCCGGCCTCGGTTTCGAGAGCGGCCCCCAGCGCCAGCAGGTCGCGGGGCGAGAGGGCGGTGGACAGCTCGACCACGGCGTTGAGGTAAGGAGGCTGGCCATCAGGACCGCCTACCGGCTCGGTCTCGTACAGCGGCGACACGGCCACGACGTCAGGCAGGGCGGCCACCGCACCGGCCAGGGCCGCCCGGCGGTCGCCCAAGTTCGACCCGAGCCCGACGAAGGCGCGGCGGCGGCCCACCCGCAGGCGGGCACCGGCGGACGCCAGGTCGGCGGGCACGGGAGGCCGCAGCTTGCGCACCGAGACGGTCACGGCCGCCACCCGGCGGTCGGTGGCCAGCACGGCCTCGGCCACCCGGCGGGCCAGACGTTCGAGGAGCCGCCACTGCTCGCCCGTGACGACAGCCGCCGCGGCCGCCACCAACGCCCCGTAGTCGGCCGTGTCGGCCAGGTCGTCGCTGGCCGCGGCCCGCTCCAGGTCGAGCTCGACGTCGAGGTCGAGCTCGAAGGGCTGGTCCTGGTCCCGCTCCCCGGGCAGTGCCCCGTGCCGGCCCAGGGCCCGCAGGCCCCTCAGCTCGATGCGGTCGATCAGGCCTCTCCCATTACCGGGCCCTTGTCGGCCTCGGCCGGGGGCCGGGCCGGCGGAGGGTTCGACACGGCCAAGGCGGTGGCCACGGCCACCAGTTCCCGGCCCACCGGGCCCATCTGGCGCTGGTTGATCCTCTCCACGATGGAGATGGCCTGGGCCGGGGACTTCACCATCGAGGTCCAGACGAGGTAGCCGGCCACCACGCCCAGCACCCGGTCGCTGAGCTCCTCTTGATGGACCAGCACCTTCCCCCCCGCCCCCAGCCACTCCCAGAACTGACCGTAAAGCCGCCCCAGCACCACCCGGGCATCGTCGTGGGGACCGAGAGGCACGTGCTCGGAGACCACGCCCAGCTCGCTGTAGGCGTAGAGGTTGTGGGTGGAGCCGAGGAGCGAGACCACGCGGCTGAAGCCCTGCTCGCGCAGCCAGATGATCTCCTCCTGGCGCCGCACGCGGCGGTGCGTCCGGGCGTAACCCCCGGGCCGCTCGCTGACGGCCAGACGGTCCTTGATGATCCACGCGAAGTTGCGGGGGACGATGCCGGCGGCCCATTTGCTCTTCATGCTGCTGCTCCTGCCACCAGGCGGGCGGCTTCGACGGTTGCGGGGATGTCGTGGGCGCGGACCATGGCCGCGCCCCTGGTCATGGCCCATACGGCCGTGGCCACCGAGCCCTCCAGGCGGTCGTCCGGAGGGGCTCCGCCGGTGAGGTGACCGATGAACGACTTGCGGCTCGTGCCCACGACCACGGGGAAGCCCTCGGCCACCAGTTCCCCCAGGCGCCCCAGGACCTCGAGGTTGTGGGCCAGCGTCTTGCCGAACCCGATGCCGGGGTCGACCCACACCTCCTTCACGCCGCCGGCCTGGGCGGCCGCCGCCCGCTCGACCAGGAACAGGCGCACCTCCCGGGCCACGTCGCCGTAGACCGGGGACTCCTGCATGGTGCGGGGCTCGCCCTTCATGTGCATGGCCACCCAGGCCACGCCCGCCTCGGCCGCCACCGGCCACAGCGTGGCCGAGACGTCGTTCACCATCGTGGCCCCGGCCTCCACCGCCGCCTCGGCCACCGAGCGGCGCCGGGTGTCGACCGACACCCTGACGTGGGGGGCCAGGGACCGGACCACCCCGACCACGCGGGCCCGTTCGACCTGCTCGCTGACGGGCTCGGCCCCCGGACGGGTGCTCTCCCCCCCGACATCGACGATGTCGGCCCCCTGGGCGGCCATCTCCAAGCCGCGCTCGACGGCCGCGCCAGGGTCGGACCACCGGCCGCCGTCGGAAAAGGAGTCCGGGGTCACGTTGAGGACACCCATCACGAGCGGCCGCATAAGGGCCACCATCGTACCGGGGCGGGGTCCCCGCCCACGGGGCCGGGAGCCACAAGTTTCGTTACGAGATGAGCATGTTGCGGGCGTGGAACTGCGACAACACCACCAGCATGACCCCCGACACGGCCAGGACGGCCCAGCCCACCCGCTTGCGGCCGGCCAGCATGAGGCCGGCCACCACGAAGCACGGGAAGGCGGCCATCGCATAACGGCCCATACCGATGAAGTTCTTGGTCGAGACCGCCGAACCGGCCACCACGGCCAGCGAGTACACGCCGTAGCCCCAGCCCAGACGCCGGAAGACGGCCACGGCCAGGCCCAGGGCTACCGCCGTCGCCAGGAGGGCACCCACCAGGTGCAGCTGGGGAGGGCTCAAGGGCCGGGCCGCGGCCATCTCTTGGAACCAGGAGAGCTTCAGCCACGTCGTCCAGCCCGGGGACTGGCCCCAGCCCTTCTCGGCCTCGATGAACAGCAGGGGCTCCCCGAAGCGGCGACCGAGATAGGCGGCGTAGGCCACCAGGCCCAATGGGGCCAGCAGCAGGCCGGCGTCACGCGCCAACAGCCGGGAGAGATCGAGACGCCCGCCCTCGAGCACGCCCCGGCGCTCGGCCACCCGGGCCCACAGCCCGACAGCCAGGGCCATGCCGACCGGCCGGGTGGCCGTTCCCACGGCCGCCACCAGCCCGGCCAGCACGGTCCGGTCTCGCTCGAGCAGCAGGAAGGCGCCCACGGCCGCCACCAGGAAGAGGGCGTCGGCGTACACCGTGCCGAACAAGTAGAACGAGCACGGGTACAGCGCGAGAGCGGCGAAGGCGTACCGGGCCGCCCGGCGGCCGGCCCGCTCGTAGGCCCATGCGTGGAAGAGCACCAGGGCCGCCAGGCCGCACGCCAACGTGACGGCAAACCCGGATAGGGCGCTGCTGCCGGCGACGGGGGCCAGGGCCCGCACCATCACGGGGTAGGCGGGGAAGAAGGCCACGGGCGACTGGCGCCCGGCGGTGAAGCCGTAACCACGCTCGGCGATGCCCGTGTACCAGGCGCCGTCCCACCACGTGAAGGCCCCTAGCCAGGCCATCCCGTCCGGGACAGGGCCCTGAGGCGTCGGCCGCCCGCCCACCATGGCCGGCGGCCAGTGGAGGTAGGCCGCGATCGAGAGGGCGACAACGGCGGCGGCCACCGCAGCGGCCCCGGCGACCATCAGTGCCGTCTCCCGGTGGGGGCAGCGTCCCTCGCCGCCCCCGGGCGGGCCGGGCGCCGGTCCCCACGGCTTGCGGCGGGACGCCGGAGGCCCCGTCACCGTGCCCGCGTCGAAGCGAGGGGACGTGTACCCGTACACCCTGCTGGCCTCCCGCTCTCGGACTACCTCGCCGTGGCCCGGCGCGGCCACCGGTATCATGCACTCCGCGCCACCCCCACGGGTAGACGCCCCGGACCTCCGGGACAGGTTCGCCGGCGGGCACCAGCGACCGTGACAGGTCAGAGCAGGCACTAGTGGCACCACGCGGAGGACAGAGAGGGCGGTCGGACCGGGGTCGCGGGCACGCCGCGCCGCCGAAGCTGCTGATCGTCAACGCCGACGACTTCGGGCTGACCCTCGGCATCTCCGAGGGGATCCTGCGCGCCCACGAGCAGGGGATCGTGACCTCGACCTCCGTGCTGGCCATCGGGCCGGCCTATCCCAAGGTCACCGACCGCCTGGCCGACCACCCCGAACTGGGCATAGGCGTCCACCTGGCGGCCGTGGGCGAGGACCCGCCCCTCCTGTCGCGCTCGGAGGTGCCGTCGCTGTTCGACCGCCACGGCCGGCTCCCCGAGACCTGGTCCCGCTTCTTGGCCCGGACGGTCGCCGGGAGGGTCGACCCCGACGACGTCCGGCGGGAGTTCCATGCCCAGCTCGAGGCCGTCGCCGAACTGGGGCTGCCCATCACCCACCTCGACGCCCACCAGCACCTGCACCTGTGGCCGCCGGTGCGCCGCGTGGTGCTCGACCTCGCCCGCGAGCACGCCGTGCCGGCCGTGCGCGTGCCCCGCCTGGCCAAGGCCAGCCTCGTCGGAGTTGGGGTCAGCGTGCTCGGGCGCCGGCTGGCGGCCGAGGCCGGGCGGGCGGGCATCGCCCATCCGGCTGACGCCATCGGCATCGAGGTGGCCGGCCAGCTCGACCACGCCCGGCTGGCGTCGGCGCTCGCCCGGCTGGCCTCCCGGGGGGCGCCGTCGGCCGAGCTGACCGTCCACCCGGGCGAACCCGACGATCCCGACCGGGCCCGCTACCGGTGGGGTTACGGCTGGCACCGCGAGCTCGAAGCCCTCACCAGCGACGCCGCCCGGGCCTCGGTGACGGCCCACGGCTACCGCCTCGGGACCTACGCCGACCTGGTCCGGTCGCCCGAGCCCGGCCCTCGGTGAGCGCCGGGCCCCTGGCCCTCTACCGGGGGGCGCCCCTCGGAGCTCGTGTGCACGTCCGGGGCCGGTGGCTCACCTGCCCCTTCCCCCGCATCGAACGGGCCGTGCCCGCCTACGGGCGGGTCTTGGAGGTCGGCTGTGGCTACGGGCTCTTCTCGACCTACCTGGCCCTACGGGAGCCGGGACGGGAGGTCGTCGGGGTGGACATCGACCAAGCCAAGATCGAGGTGGCGACGGCCGTTGCCGGCGGCATCGGAGGCGGCGCCGGCAGGAGGGTGGTGTCTAGACCCGCTTTCGGCGGGCGACCGCCCGCTTCGCGGCTCGGCGGTATCACAAAGGTGCTGGTGGGGGGTAGGTCGGCCGCCTCGGCGCGCCGCGCCGAACCCGAAAGACACCAGCCTCCTAGGTGCCAGTTCGAACTGGCGCCGTCCGGTCACGTGCCCCCCGGGCCGTGGGACGCGGTGGCCATCGTCGACGTCCTCTACCTGCTGGAGGAGGCCGACCAGAAATCACTGGTGGAGACCTGTGCCGCCGCCCTGGCGCCCGGGGGGGCCCTGGTGCTCAAGGAGATGGGGACGGCCCCGGCCTGGAAAGCCCGCTGGAACAAGGCCCAGGAGACCGTGTCGGTCCGCGCCCTGAAGATCACCGCCGGAGACCGCCTGACGTTCGTGGCCCCCGAGGAGATGGGCCGGTGGATGAACGAGGCCGGCCTTTCGGTCAGCCACCACCCGATAGGGCGGCGCTACCCCCACCCCCACCATCTGATCGTGGGCCGCCGGCCCCCCGGCGAGGGAGCTACCGGCGGATGAAGTCGAGGGCCTCGTTGCGGGTAGCCGGGTTGTCCCGGAACAACCCACGGACAGCCGAGGTGATCGTCACCGCTCCCGGCTTCTGGACGCCCCGCATCGACATGCACAGGTGCTCAGCCTCGATGACGACCAGCACGCCGCGCGGCGCCAGGGTGCGGTCCATCTCGTCCGCGATCTGGGTGGTGAGCCGTTCCTGCACCTGGGGGCGGCGGGAGTAGGACTCGACCAGGCGGGCGATCTTGGACAGGCCGGTGATCCGCCCGTCGGGGTTCGGGATGTAAGCCACGTGGGCCTTGCCGACGAACGGGACGAGGTGGTGCTCGCACATGCTGTAGAGCGGGATGTCCTTGACCATGACCATCTCGTCGTGGTCGGCCGCGAACGTCACCGACAGGTGTTGCTCGGGAGCGTCGTGGAGCCCGGAGAAGACCTCGGCGTACATGGCCGCCACCCGGTAGGGCGTCCGAACGAGGCCGTCGCGGTCGGGGTCCTCCCCCACGGCCTCGAGGATCTCCCGGACGGCCCGCTCGATCCGGGCCCGATCGACTGCCATCGCCCGTGACCCTACATCCACGGTCTCGCCTGCGAGCCGGGGTATAAATCAGGCGACAGGGGGTCCACGCGCCGAGTACGGCGGACACTCGGCGCGGGACCCAACCCCCACTTTAGACTGTCGATGTGGAATGTCAAGTCGCCGCCTCACCGTCCAAGCGCACATCAAACCGCTGAACCCTACCGGGGCGTCCATCCTGGGGTTTCTCCACCGCGGGCCGCTGACGGGCTGGGACATCGCCCGCATGGCCGAGATGGTGATCGGCGACTTCTGGAACGTAACGGCCAGCCAGGTCTACCGGGAGTTGCGCGCCTTGGAGACGATGGGCATGGTCGAAGCGGGCGCCACCGGCACCCGCGCCCGCCGCCCCTACACGATCACCGACGACGGCCGGGCTGCCTTCACCACCTTCATCCACCAGGAGCCGGGTGCCGACCTCCTGCGCTCTCCGCTACTGCTCATGGTCTTCTTCGGCCGCCACCTCGACCCCGTCTACTTCGACCGGTTCCTGGCCATCCACCGCCTCCGCCACGAGCAGGCCCTCGACTCCTACAAGCGGGTACGGGCGACGGTCGACCCCGCCGAAGTCGACATCCTCAACATCCTGGAATACGCCGTCCTGCACGAAGAGGCCGTCCTGGCCTGGTTCGAGTGGATGGCCGACCGCAAGCCGGGGGCGGGAGGCCGGGGGCCGGCTACTGCCTGACCGGGCGCACCCGGCGGGGGTCGGCCGTGCCCCGGACCGGACGTTTGGGCACGTCGGCCATGATCGCGTTGACCTCGGGGGTGTCGAGGGTCTCCTTCTCGACCAGGGCGTCGGCCAGGCGGTCGAGGGTCTTGCGGTGGGCCACCAGGATCTCACGGGCTTCGTCGTGGGCCTCGTCGATGAGCCGGCGGACCTCCTCGTCGATCCGGGCGGCCACGTGGTCGGAGTAGTTGGCCTGGTGCCCGAGGTCGCGGCCCAGGAACACTTCCGAGCTCTTCTGGCCGAGCTGCTGGGGGCCGATCTCGTCGGACATGCCGTACTCGGTGACCATGGCCCGAGCGATGGCCGTCGCCTTCTCGATGTCGTTCTGCGCACCCGTCGTGGGGTCCTGGAAGATCAGCTCCTCGGCCGTACGCCCGCCGAGCAGCATGGCCAACTGGTCCCGAAGCGCCGACCGTGTGGTGAGGTACTTGTCCTGCTCGGGCAGGGCCAGCGTCCAGCCCAGGGCCCGGCCCCGGGAGATGATCGACACCTTGTGGATGGGGTCGGCGTGGGGCAGGGCGTGGCCCACCAGGGCGTGGCCGCCCTCGTGGTAGGCGATGACCCGCTTCTCCTCCTCGCTGATCAGCCGTGACTTGCGCTCGGGGCCGGCGATCACCCGGTCGATGGCCTCCTCGAGTTGGGGCATGCCGATCTCCCCGAAACCCCGCCGAGCGGCCAGCAGGGCGGCCTCGTTCATCAGGTTGGCCAGGTCGGCGCCCGTGAACCCGGGTGTGCGGCGGGCCAGCACCTCGATGTCGATCCCCTTGGCCAGGGGCTTGGACCGGCCGTGGACGTTGAGAATGGCCTTGCGCCCCTCGAGATCGGGACGGTCAACCACGATCTGGCGGTCGAAACGGCCGGGGCGCAGTAGGGCCGGGTCGAGGATGTCCGGGCGGTTGGTGGCCGCGATCAGGATCACGCCCGCCCGCGTGTCGAACCCGTCCATCTCGACCAGGAGCTGGTTGAGGGTCTGCTCGCGCTCGTCGTGACCTCCGCCCAACCCGGCGCCCCGGTGCCGCCCGACGGCGTCGATCTCGTCGACGAAGACGATGGCCGGGGCCGACGCCTTGGCCTGCTCGAACAGGTCCCGCACCCGGCTGGCGCCCACGCCCACGAACATCTCGACGAAATCGGAGCCTGAGATCGAGAAGAAGGGCACGCCGGCCTCGCCGGCCACGGCCCTCGCCAGCAGGGTCTTGCCGGTGCCCGGGGGGCCAAACAGGAGCACACCCTTGGGGATCTTGGCCCCCATGGCCAGGAACTTGGCCGGGGCCTCCAGGAACTCCTTGATCTCCTGGAGCTCCTCGACGGCCTCGTCGGAGCCGGCCACGTCGGCGAACGTGACCTTGGGCTGGTCCTTGGAGACCTGGCGGGCCTTGGCCTTGCCGAACTGCATGACCCGGCTGCCGCCACCCTGCATGCTGTTCATGACGAACAGGAACACGCCGACGAGCAGCACGAACGGGAGCAGCGTCTGGACGAGGACCCACCACACCGGGTCCTTCTGGTGGTCGACGTCGATCTCGACCCCGGTGGCCCGCAGTGACTCCATCAGGGCGGGCGAGTCCTCTTTGACGTAGGCCGTACGGAACTTGGTGCCGTCTTTCAGCTCGCCCGTGATGCTGCCGTCGCGGTCGGCGATGGTGGCCGACTCCACCGCGCCCTCGGCCACTCGCCGCTCGAACTCGTCGAGGCGGTATGTCTCCCGCCCGCCGTCGCCCCGAAAGGCGTTGAAGGCAACGACGACCACCACCAGCCCGACCACCACCCAGAACGGGACGCGCCGGACCAGCTTCTTCACGCGCATGTCCTCACGAGGGGCCAGGGTACCCGGCCTCGATCCCTATCGGGCCCCGGGGTCAGCCGGTGGGGGGGCTGGTCTCGCCTGAGTAGACGCACACGAACGGCAGGTTGCGGTACTGCTCGTAGGCATCAAGGCCGTAGCCGATCACGAAGTCGGCCGGGATCCGGAAGCCGACATAGCGCAGCGCCGGCTCCTTGCGCTGCTGACCCTCGCGCACGAGCAGGGCGCAGACCTCCAAGGACGCCGGGCCGCGGGCCAGCAGGTTGCGGCGCAGGTAGCTGAGGGTCAGCCCGCTGTCGATGATGTCCTCCACGAGGATGACATGGCGCCCGCTCAGGTCGAGGTCGAGGTCTTTCACGATGCGGACGACGCCGCTCGTCTGGGTGGCACTGCCGTAGGACGACACGGCCATGAAGTCGAACTCGACGGGAAGGTCGATGGCCCGCGCCAAGTCGCTCATGAACATGAACGCCCCCTTGAGCACACCGACCAGCAGCGGGGCGCGGTCGCTGTAGTCGGCGGTGATCTCCTTGCCCAGCTCGGTGACCCGCGCCCGCAGCTCCTCCTCGCTGACCACGACCGGTCCGATGTGGGGATTGGCGGCGGGGGCTCCGTCGAGGGACATCGGCCGTCACCGTAGACGGCTGGGCCGTCCCGTACGAGCCGGCAGGGGCGGGCCCTGGTCAGTCGCGCTCGACATGGAGCCGCTGGCGGCTTCGCCGCGCCCGGCGGCCGCCGCCCACGTCCGTCGCCTGAGCCTCGCCCCGGGCCACGGCCAGCACCCGCTCCACGGTGGCCAGGTCGACGGGGTGCTCGCCCCCCAGCCACCGGCGCACGGCCCGGCGGGCCAGCGCCGGCGGCGCCTCAGCCAAGGCCACGGCGTCGGTCGGGTCGAGCTCGGCGGCCAGCGAGCCGAGGAAGGCGGCTTCGTCACGTAGAACGGAGGCTTGGCGGACCAGCACGGGAACGACATCGCGCTCGGCGATGGACTCCAACAGGGGAAGTAGCTCGGCCCGCACGCGGTTGCGCCGGTGCCGAGGGTCGTCGTTGGACGGGTCCTCGACCGGCACGAGGCCCACCGATCGGCACAGGTCCCTGGTCTCCCGGCGCCGCACGCCGAGCAGAGGATGGCGGGACGGGGCCATGCCGGCCAGGCCGTCGAGGCCGGCCCCCCGCATGAGGTTGAGCAGGACCGTCTCGGCCTGGTCGTCGGCCGTGTGGCCCGTGAGCACGCCGGGCGGGAGGGCACCGTAGCGAGCCGCCCGGGCCCGGGCTTCGAGGTTAGGGCCGGGCCCGACGACTACCCGTTCTGACCGGAAGGCGGCCCCGAACCGGTCGGCGGCGGCGGCCACCACGTCGGCTTCGGAGGCTGAACCCGGGCGGAGCCCGTGGTCGACGTGGACGGCCGTCACCCGGCACCCGGCGGCCACCGCCAACACCAGAAGGGCCAGCGAGTCCGCCCCGCCGGAAACGGCACAGGCGACCTCGGTGCCCGGCGCTGGGAACGAGCAGCGGGCCAGAAGGTCGGCCGGCACCAAACCTTGGACGTCCACTCGTCCCCAGGCTAGGGCGCTGGCAGACCGCGGAACGGGCGGTGGCCCGGAGGCCACCGCCCGTTCCGAAGCGGGTCGATCAGTGCTCGCTCAGAACACGTTGCAGCCGGGGGGAGCCGGCGGCAGGACCCCAGGCAGGATCTGGCCGATCAGGTCGAGAGCCGTGCCCACCGTGCCCAGGAGGCCACCGCTGGGGCTGGCCACGGCACAGTTGATGGAGTTGACGTGAGTGTGGATGT
>JBFMCT010000056.1 GCA_040754375.1 Actinomycetota bacterium | reverse complement strand
AGCCAGGCGGCCAAGAGCAAGGCGGCCGGGGGTGGCGCGGCGGCCGCGTCCACGGCCACCGGGGGCGGGGGCACGGCCACCGCCGTGGCCACCGCCCCGGCACCGGTCGCCCGGGGCCCCGAGGGCCACACCCAGCGTCTGCTGACGGTCGTCAAGGCGGGGTCGATCCAAGACGTCAAGGCCACCCCGGGCGACAAGGTCCACGTCTGGCCCCACCTGCTGGTGGGCGAGTTCGTGGCTGCCCTGGCCGTCACCGCCTTCCTGCTCGTGTTCTCGGCCGTGGTCAACGCCCCGTTCCTGGCGGCCGCCGACTTCAACTTCACGCCCAACCCCTCGAAGGCCCCCTGGTACTTCCTCGGCCTTCAGGAGCTGCTGACCATGTTCCACCCCATGGTCGCCGGGGTCACGATCCCGGGCATGGGCATCTTCTTGTTGATGTTCGCCCCCTACATGGACCGCAACCCGTCCAACAAGCCCGAGGACCGCAAGTTCGCCATCGCCCTGATGACGGTCCACATCATGTTCTGGGCCGTCCTGGTCATCATCGGCTGCTTCTTCCGGGGCCCGGGCTTCAACTTCACGTTCCCGTGGCGCGATGGCGTCTTCTTCGACCTGTAAGTGAGCTGATGGACTCCGGAACGATCATCCTGCTGGCGCTCGTGGGCCTGCTCTGCCTGGCCTTCGTGTTCCTCTTCGCCACGGCCCGCAACCGCGACGTCGACCGAGCGATGGAGACCTCGGAAGAGGCCGAGACGAGCGGGGAGCGGTCGCTGGTGCTCGCCGATGGCGGGCGGTCTGTGTCCGGCCGGGAGCTGGAGCGGTCGGTGGCCCTCGAGCAGTCCCGCCAGACGCGCTCGCCCTCCATGGCGCCCCCGCCCCTGCCGGCGGTGCCCGACGAGGAGACGCTGGGGGTCTCGCGCCGCCAGGTGCTCAACCGGGGGATCGTGGGCGCCATGCTGCTGAGCATCACCAGCTTCTCCGGGGCGATGATCGCTTTCCTGTGGCCCACGCTGTCGGGCGGCTTCGGCGACCGCATCCGGGTGGCCCGCAAGGACGAGGTACTCGGCCAGATCGCCCAGACCCGCGAGCCGTACTACTACGCCGCCGGCCGCTTCTACCTCAACCCCTACCCGCTCGAGGCCGTGCCCGAGGCCGAGAAGGTCACGGCCTACGGCGCCTTGATGGAGGGCTTCGAGGAAGGGCTGGTGGCGATCTACCAGAAGTGCGTCCACCTCGGGTGCCGGGTGCCCTGGTGCCGGACGTCGCAGTGGTTCGAGTGCCCGTGCCACGGCTCGCAGTACAACCGGGTGGGCGAGAAGAAGGGCGGCCCCGCCCCCCGTGGGCTCGATCACTTCCGGGTGAGCGTCGACCGCGGCGTCGTGGTCGTCGACACCGGCATGGTCATCCCCGGCCCCCCGATCGGCACCAACACCACCGGCCAGGAGTCCGAGGGCCCCAACTGCATCGGCTCCACCGAGGGGGGCCATTGAGCCCTCTGCTCATCGCCGCTATCTCCCAGCGGCGAGTAGCCGCCATCGTGGTGCTGGTCATGCTGCTCGGGTGGGTCATCTACCTGATCAGCACGGCCCGCCGCACCTACATCCCGGGCTCCGAAGTAGAGATCGCTCCCAACCGCAAGCCCTACTACACCGACGACGTGCTCGAAGGGCCCCGCCTCACCCGCTTCCTATGGTGGGCCTTCGCCATGCTCGCCATCTTGGCCATCGGCCTGCCCGCCTACTGGCTGCGCGAGCCCTTCCGCCAGGAGGGCGCCGGCTTCGATCGGGGCACCGCCTACTTCGAGAACAAGGCCATCCAGCGGGGTGAGGAGCTCTACCAGAACTTCCCCGGCGACCCGCCCCGGCCCCGCGAGCCCCACTTCGGGTGCGAGGCGTGCCACGGCACGCGGGGCGTCGGCGGCGTCGCCTCTTACACGATCCCCGTCGACCCGGCCAACCCCGACGGCCCGGCCAAACAGGTCGCATGGGAGGCCCCGGCTCTCGACACGCTCATGCTGCGCTTCCGGCCCGAGGAGGTCCGCACGATCCTCATCTACGGGCGCCCCGGCACCCCCATGCCGGCGTGGGGCCTCGAGGGCGGCGGCCCCATGAACGACCAGCAGATCAACGACGTGATCGCCTACCTCACCCACATCGCCCGAGACCCGGCCGAGGTGCAGGCCGAGAACCTGGAACGCTACGGCACCGACGGGGCAGCCTTGTTCGACGCTTTCTGTGCCCGGTGCCACACCCAGGGTTACTCCTGGGGTGATCCCGGCCAGACGGGGGCCGGGGCGATGGGCCCGTCCCTGATCGGTGGGGCCACGCTCAACCAGTTCCCCCTTCCCAGCACGCACGCCGAGTGGGTGGCCAGCACCGCCGAGTTCGGTCGCCAGTACGGCCAGCGGGGCATCAGCTCGGGCCGCATGCCCTACTTCGGCCAGATGCTGACCCCAGAGCAGGTCCAGGCGGTCGTCGACTACGAGCGTGGGCTGTGAGCAGCGCCTCCGTCCTTCTCGCCGCCCTGAGCTGGGAACCCCAGATCAAGGGTGCGCTCTACGTCGTGCTCTCGGTAGTCGTGCTGTGCGGGTCGGCCTATCTCCTGCTGTCGACCAACGTCGGAGCCCGTCTCGGGTTCCTGCTGGCCGGGGCCGGGCTCTTCGGGTGGCTGGCCACCGGCGGGTTCATCTGGTGGGCCTACGGGCGTGGGCCAGTGGGCCCCCTGCCGACGTGGACCGATGCCGGGGTGGTGGTGGGCAGCCTGGCGGGCGCCGGGGACGGGCCGCTGCGAGGTTTCCCTGAGGGTTGGGCCCAGCTTCCGCTCGACGACACCGAGGTGGCCGACGCCATCCCTGCGGGCGACGAGTTCCTGACCCACGGCGACAACGCCGTCTTCAACAGCCCCACCGAGTACGTGCTGACAGCCGTCTACCAGCGGGGCGGCGAACGCCACGGGCCGTTCAACCTGCTCAACTTCCGGCCGTTCAACCTGTGGCACCGGCCCAACTACCTCGTCTTGCAGGTGCAGCCCGCTGTCGAGGAGCCCAACCCGGCCGGAGGGATCCCCAGGATGGTCGCCGACCCCAACGCGCCACCAGTCTCGGCGCTCCTGCTGCGCGACCTCGGGGCTGTGCGCCTGCACCCTGCGGTGTTCACCATCGCCACCACCATCGCCTTCGGCTTGTTCTGCTACCAGCTGCACGTCCGCGACAAGGCGGCGTGGGCCCGCCGGGAAGCAGAGGCGGCCGAGCCGGGGGCAGGGAGGCTCGAGCCCGTCTCGCGGTAAGGTGACCGGAACCTGATGGCCCAGTACCTTCCGCTCCTGGCCATGCTGATCCTGGCCGCGCTGTTCGCCGGCCTGTCGTTCGTCGCCTCCCGCCTGATGGCGCCCCGACGCCCCACGGGCGCCAAGGAAGGGCCCTACGAGTGCGGCATCGTGCCCACCCAACCGGCGGTCGACCGTTTCCCGGTCCAGTTCTACCTGGTGGCCATGATCTTCATCATCTTCGACATCGAGATCATCTTCTTGTACCCCTGGGCGGTCGTTTACGGCAGCCTCGGGGTCTACGGCCTGTGGGCCATGGGCATCTTCGTCCTGGCCATCTTCATCGCCTTCGTCTACGAGGTGGGCAATGGGGGGCTCGACTGGGGCCCGGTCCGCCGCCTGCGCACGCTGGCGCCCGAGGGGGCCAAGTCGACCGAGCGGTCGGCGGCCACCACCATCCGCCGCAGTCCCTCGAAGGTGGCCTGACCGGTGGGCCTCGAAGACCTCAACCACAACTTCCTGACCGGTCGCATCGAGGACCTGGTCAAATGGGCTCGCCGTAACAGCGTGTGGCCGGCCACCTTCGGCCTGGCCTGCTGCGCCATCGAGATGATGGCCACCGGGGCGGCCCACTTCGACCTGGGCCGGTTCGGCATGGAGGTCTTCCGGGCGTCGCCCCGCCAGGCCGACCTGATGATCGTGGCCGGGCGGGTGTCCCAGAAGATGGCCCCCGTGCTCCGCCAGGTCTACGACCAGATGATGGAGCCCAAGTGGGTGATTTCCATGGGTGTGTGCGCCTCGTCGGGGGGCATGTTCAACAACTACGCCATCGTGCAGGGCGTCGACCAGGTGGTGCCCGTCGACGTCTACGCCCCCGGCTGCCCGCCCGGGCCCGAGACGCTGATCCACTCCATCCTGACCCTGCACGAGCTGATCCGCACGGGCGAGATCACCAAGCGGCGGGTCGAGACGGGCGCTGGTGCCGGGCTCACGGCCGACCGGCCCGTGGCGGTGGCCACCCCCCGGTGAGCGACGCCTCCCCCGACGCCCCTGAGGCCGAGGCCCCCGAGGAGCCTCCCGCCCCCGAGACCCTCCACGGGGCGCTCGTCTCACGCTCCCGGGGCCAGCTTGTGCTCCATCCCGACCGTTCGTCTTACCTGGCCGTGGCCGAGGCCCTGCGTGACGACGGCTACCAGATGTGCTCCGACCTGACGGCCGTCGACTACCTGGTGC
Source organism: Actinomycetota bacterium (assembly GCA_040754375.1). Classification (NCBI taxonomy): domain Bacteria; kingdom Bacillati; phylum Actinomycetota; species Actinomycetota bacterium. The sequence continues at coordinate 12,484 of JBFMCT010000056.1, read as the reverse complement.
ACCGCGGTGGACGGCCACTGCCCGAGGGCGTGGCCCCCGAGCGCTTCGAGGTGGTGGCCAACCTGGTGGCCTTCGAGCCACCCCGGCGGGTGCGCCTGCGGGCCCAGGTCCCCGAGGCCGATCCCACGATCGCCTCGCTCACGTCGCTGTTCCCCGGGGCCGACCTCATGGAACGAGAGGCCTACGACATGTTCGGCATCGTCTTCGAGGGCCACCCCGACCTGAGCCGCATCCTCATGCCCGACGACTGGGAGGGCCACCCGTTGCGCAAGGACTACGGGGTGGGGCGCATCCCCGTGCAGTTCAAGGACGCCCCGGGGCCCCGATGACCGACGTGGCGACCTCGACGGGCATGCGGGTCGACGCCGTGGGCCAGGCCGCCCTGCGCCAGCCCGAGTGCGTGCTCCGCCTTCCCCACCTCCCCGAGGACGTCGACCGGGTGGCCACCGACCGCGACACCATGCTCATCAACATGGGCCCTCAGCACCCGTCGACCCACGGCGTTCTGCGCCTGATGATGGAGCTCGACGGCGAGACCGTCGTGGCCGTCAAGCCGGTGATCGGCTACCTGCACACCGGCATGGAGAAGACGGGCGAGGAGCTGACCTTCCTCCAGGGGTGCACCAACACCACCCGGATGGACTACACCTCGCCGCTCTTCAACGAGCTGGTCTTCTCGCTGGCCACCGAGAAGCTGCTGGAGATCGAGGTCCCGCCCCGGGCGACGTGGATCAGGATGATGATGTGCGAGCTCAACCGCATGTCGTCGCACTGCCTGTGGATGGCCACCAACGGGATGGACCTGGGCGCCGTCTCGATGATGATCTACGGCTTCCGCGAGCGGGAGATGATCCTCGCCTTCTTCGAGAAGTGCTCGGGCCTGCGGATGAACCACAACTACATCCGTCCCGGCGGGGTGGCCGCCGACCTGCCCGACGGCTGGCGCGACGACGTGCGCCAGATCCTCGACGTGATCCCCAAGCGGCTCGACGAGTACGACACCCTGCTGACCAACCAGCCCATCCTGGCCGAGCGCACCCAAGGGGTCGGGGTGATCACCGCCGAGGAGTGCCTGGCCCTGGGCATCACCGGCCCCATCCTGCGCTCGACGGGCGTGCCCTGGGACCTGCGCAAGGACATGCCCTACCTGGCCTACGACCAGGTCGACTTCGACGTCATCTCGGGCACCTACGGCGACACCTTCGACCGCTACGCCATCCGCATGAACGAGATCCGCGAGTCGCACAAGATCGTGGCCCAGTGCCTCGACAACATGCCCTCGGGTGACTACCGGGTGCAGGACAAGAAGGTCACGCCCCCACCCCGGGCCCGCATCGACGAGTCGATGGAGGCCCTCATCCACCACTTCAAGATCTTCACCGAGGGCTTCAAGGTCCCCGCAGGCGAGGTCTACATCCCCGTCGAGTCCCCCCGGGGCGAGCTGGGCTGCTACCTGGTCTCAGACGGTTCCCCCAAGCCCTACCGCATGCACATCCGGGCCCCGTCGTTCGTCAACCTCCAGTCCCTCCCCCACATGATGCGAGGCGGCCTGCTGGCCGACGCCGTGGCCATCATCTCCACCGTCGACCCCGTCATGGGCGAAGTGGACCGCTAAACCGGTCCCACGGGCCCCGTCACGGTGACCTTTGGACCAGACCGTGACCGAGACGGGCCGTAGCTCCGCGAGTCGGGCATCCGCGCCACCATCAGTTGTACGATTCGTACATGAGCGAGCTGGCCGTAAGTCAAGCCCGAGACCGCCTAGCCGAAGTCATCGAGCGAGCGCGTGCCGGCGAACCCGTATACGTCACCCGACGCGGACGGCGCGTCGCCGTCGTCGTCGACGCAGCCACCTACGACGCACTGGTCGAAGCGGCTGAGGACGCGCTCGACCGAGCGGAACTGGCCATCGCGCGGGCCGAGGATGACTACGTGCCTTGGGAGGAGGTCAAGGCCGAACTCGGACTTCGTTGAGCACCTACCGAGTTGAGATCGCTCGACGCGCTGTCAAGGCCCTTACGGGTCTCCCGCGCAAGGAGCAGCAGCGAGTCCGAGCCGCCATCGACCTGCTGGCCGCTGATCCTCGGCCACCCGGATGCGTTGCCCTTACCGGTGAGGATCGTGCGTATCGCGTCCGTGTCGGCAACTACCGGGTGGTGTACGAGGTCTTCGACGAGCACCTCGTCGTCCAGGTCGTCCGCGTCGGCCATCGCCGCGGCGTCTACGGACGATGACCTTCCTCGAAGCCGGGACTAGTGCCCCCCCGGTCAAGGTGGGCCTAGCCTGAGCGGATTCGTCGCACGAGCCGTTGAGCATGAGCTCGAACGCGAAAGAGGTTTCCGGGCTAGACCGCAAGACAGTCACCGCCATCGTCGGTGCCGCGGTCCACGATGGGGAGCCCGTCACCTGATGCCTGAGCCGGGCCCGTGCCGGCCCGCGGGCCGGTCGGTCGGTCGCGATAGGGTTCGCATGGAATGGCAAGGCTGTCGCCTGAGAACGTCCAGCGGGCCAAGGAGCTGATCGCGCTCTACCCTCAGCCGCGGTCGGCGCTGATCCCGATCCTGCACGTCGCCCAGGAGCAGGATGGCTGGCTCAAGCCCGACGCCATGGCCCACGTGGCCGAGTTGGTGGGGGTCTCGGCCGCCGAGGTCTACGGCACGGCCAGCTTCTACGACATGTTCTTCACCCACCCGGTGGGGCGCTACCTGGTCTCGGTGTGCACCAACCTGGCATGCATGATCAACGGCGGCTACGAGCTGCTCGAGCACGCCGAGCAGAGGCTGGGCGTGGCCCCCGGGGGCACCACCGAAGACGGCCTGTTCACCCTCGAGGACGTGGAGTGCATCGCCTACTGCGGCGGCGCCCCCTGCCTGGCCGTCAACTGGCGCTTCTTCGGGCCGCTGACCCACGACGACTTCGACCGGCTGGTCGACGACCTGGCCGAAGGACGCCTCGACGAGGAGGTGCCGCCCCACGGCACCCTGTGCCGCGTCCGCCGCCAGGCCCCGGCGGCCACCTCGCCGGCCCGGTCCACCGCCGAGACGGCACCCTCCTAAGAGGCCGAGATGCCCCTCACCGACGCACCTGCGATCGTCACCGCCCGGCTGGGGGGCCCCGAGTCGTGGTCGCTCCCCGCCTACCTAGCCCGGGGCGGTTACCAGGGGCTGCGCAAGGCCCTGACCATGAAGCCCGAGGACATCACCGCCGAGGTGCTGGCCTCCAGCCTGCTCGGCCGGGGCGGGGCGGGCTTCGAGGCGGGCAAGAAGTGGTCGATGCTGGCCAAGGCCCGGCCCGCGTACCTCGTGGTCAACGGGGACGAGAGCGAACCGTGCACGTTCAAAGACCACATGCTGATCGAGGGCGACCCCCACCAGATCATCGAGGGCACCCTGATCTGCGCCTACGCCATCGGGGCGGCCCAGGCCTTCATCTTCGTGCGGGGCGAGTTCGCCCTGGGGATCGAGCGGCTGACGGCGGCCGTCGACGAGGCCTACCGCCACGGGGCCATCGGCAACGACATCTTCGGCTCGGGCTTCTCCCTCGACCTGGTCGTGCACCCGGGGGCGGGCGCCTACATCTGCGGCGAGGAGACGGCCCTGCTCGAGAGCCTCGAGGGCAAGCGGGGGTACCCCCGGGAGAAGCCTCCGTGGTTCCCGGCCGTCAAGGGCCTCTACGCCCAGCCCACGATCGTCAACAACGTCGAGACCATGTCCAACCTGCCGTGGATCGTGCTCAACGGCGGGGCCGAGTTCGCCGCCCTGGGGGTGGGGCGCTCGGCCGGCACCCGGATCTTCTCACTGTCGGGCCACGTCAACCGCCCGGCCAACTACGAAGTGGAGATGTCCAAGGTCACCTTCCGTGACCTGATCTACGACCCGGCGCTGGGCGGCGGCGTGCGCAACGGGGCCCAGCTCAAGGCGTTCGTGCCCGGTGGGGTGTCGGCCCCGTGGTTCGGGCCCGACCAGCTCGACATGCCCCTCGACCAGGATGCCGTGGGTAAGGCGGGCTCGATGCTGGGCTCGGGGTCGGTGGTGGTCATGGACGAGACCACCTGCATGGTCCGGGCCGCGTGGCGGATCACCCGCTTCTTCCACCGGGAGTCCTGCGGCCAGTGCACCCCGTGCCGCGAGGGCGGCGGCTGGCTCGACAAGGTGATGCGCCGCATCGAGACCGGGGCGGGGCGCGAGAGCGACCTCGAGCTGCTAATCGACGTGTGCGACAACATCGCCCCCGGGCTGCGCTGGCCGCCGGCCAAGACGACCATCTGCGTGCTCGGGCCGTCGATCCCCTCGTCGATCACGTCTGCCCTGAACATGTTCCGCGACGAGTTCCTGCTCCACATCAAAGAGGGCGGGTGCCCCTTTGCCTGAGATCATCGTCGACGGGCGCCCCGTCCCGGCCAAAGACGGCGAGATGATCATCGCCGCCGCCGAGCGGGCCGGTATCTACATCCCGCGCTTCTGCTGGCACCCCCGGATGAAGCCGGTGGGCATGTGCCGCATGTGCCTGGTCGAGGTGAAGGGCCCTCGGGGTTTCGCCCTCCAGCCGTCCTGCTACGTGCCCGTGGCCGAGGGCCAGGAGGTCGTCACCACCTCGCTGGCCGTCAAGAAAGCCCAGGACGGGGTGCTCGAGTTCCTGCTCATCAACCATCCCCTCGACTGCCCGGTGTGCGACCGGGGCGGCGAGTGCCCCCTGCAGGACCAGACGATGGCCTTCGGGCCGGGCGAGAGCCGGTTCGTCGAGGAGAAGCGTCACTGGGAGAAGCCGATCCTCATCAACCCGCTGGTCGCCCTCGACCGTGAACGCTGCATCCAATGCTCGCGCTGCACCCGCTTCGCCGAGGAGGTGGCCGGCGACCCGCTGATCGACTTCATCGGCCGGGGCGACCACACCGAGGTCAACACGTTCGTCGACCAGCCGTTCGAGTCGAACTTCAGCGGCAACGTCGTGCAGATCTGCCCGGTCGGTGCCCTCACGGCCACTCCCTACCGCTTCAAGGCCCGGCCCTGGGACCTCGACGTCGTGGAGTCGACGTGTACGGCGTGCGCCGTCGGTTGCCGCATCGCCGTGCAGTCGTCCATCGACCGCCTCGTCCGCCACCTGGGCATCGACAGCGACCCCGTCAACCACGGCTGGCTGTGCGACAAGGGCCGGTTCTTCTACGAGGCCGTCGACAGCGACCAGCGCCTCACCCACCCCCTGGTACGCCAGGGCGACGAGTTGGTGGAGGCGTCGTGGTCGCAGGCCCTGGCCGCGGCAGCCGCCGGGCTGGGCCAGGCGGGCACGTCGGCCGTGCTGGGCGGGGCCCGGCTACCCAACGAGGACGCTTACGCGTGGTCGAAGTTCGCCCGCACCGTGCTGGGCACCGACAACGTCGACTGCCAACTGGGCGACGGCCTGCCCGCCGAGGCGGTCCTCGGGCTGCCCCGGGCCACCATCGACGAGGCGTGCCACGCCCCCGCCGTCCTGCTGCTGGCCCCTGACCTCAAAGAGGAATTGCCCGTCCTCTACCTGCGGCTGAAGGCGGCCGCCCAGGACGGCACCACCCGGCTGGTCGAGCTCACTCCCGCGCCCACCAGCCTGAGCCCGCTGGCCGCGGTGACGCTCGTCTACCGGCCCGGCGAGGCCGCCACCGTGGCCCGCTCGCTGCTGGAGAAGTCCGACCGTGACGCCCGGCTGGCCCGGGCCGCCGAGCTGCTGCGGGCCGAGCCCGGCGTGGTCGTGGTGCTCGGCCGCCCGTCGGTGGCCGAGGCGGCCGACGGTCTGGTCGAGGCGGCGGCCCTGCTGGCCGATGCCCTTCCGGGCGCGAAGTTCCTGACGGCCCTACGGCGGGGCAACGTGCACGGGGCCCTTGACATGGGCCTGGCCCCGGGCGTGCTGCCCGGCCGGGTCTCCCTCGACGAAGGCCGGGCCTGGTACACCGAGGCGTGGGGTGCGCTGCCGGCCGAGCGGGGCCTGGACGCGGCCGCCATCTTGGGGGCCGCCGACCAGGGACGCCTGGGCGCGCTCGTACTGGTGGGCAGCGACCCCCTCTCCGATTTCCCCGATCGGGCACTGGCCCGGCGGGCACTGGCCGGCGTGCCGTTCACAGTGGCCGTCGACTGCTTCGTGACCGGGTCCAACCGCCACGCCGATGTGGTGCTGCCGGTGTCGTCCTTCGGGGAGCGGGCGGGCACCACCACCAATATCGAGGGCCGCGTCACCCGCCTGGGCCAGAAGGTCACGCCCCCTGGGACGGCCCGCCCCGACTGGATGGTGGCCGCCGAGCTGGCCCGCCACATGGGTGCGGACTTGGGCTTCGAGTCCCTCGAGTCGATCTTCGCCGAGATCGCCCGCCTGGCGCCTTCGCACGCCGCCATCACGCCGACCGCGGTCCTGCGTGACGGCGTGGTCGTGCCGGTCGACGGCGGGGCAGCCGAGGATGCGAGCGGGGATGCGAGCGGGGATGCGAGCGGGGACCAGCCCACCGAGCACGTCGAGGTCATGGCCAACTTCGCCCAAGGCGAGACGCTGCTGGCTGAGAACGATCCCACCGGCGTGCCCGAGCCCGACGTGACGCCCGCCCCGGCCACCGCCAACGCCGCCAGACCTCCCCTCATGAGGTTCTCTACGCCGCCGCCGGCCCGCACCCCGCCGCGCGTCGACGCCTACTCGCTGCGCCTCGTGTCCGGCCGCCGCCTCTATGACGACGGGGTGCTCGTCCGCCACTCCCCGGCCTTGGCCCAGTTGGTCGAGGGCCCGGTGTTGCGGGCCAACCCCTACGACCTCGACCAGATCGGCGTGCGCCCCGGGGAGCCGGTGAGGGTGACCTCCCCCCGGGGCAGCCTGGTGCTGGCCGTGACCGCCGACGCCGGGGTGCCCAAGGGCTCGGCATCGCTCGAGTTCAACCTGCCGGGCGAGAGCGCGGCCGACCTCATCGACGTCTCCCTCCCGGTGACCGAGGTGCGCCTGCAGTCGGTCGGAGGCCAGCCGTGAGGCCGCTGGGTGCCGGCGACCCGCTGTTCGACAACGGCGTCGACCTCACGGTCCTGCTGATCGTGCTGGGCAAGCTCCTGGTGGTGTTCGGGTTCCTCATGGTCGGCGTGCTGTTCATGGTCTGGTTCGAGCGCAAGATCATCTCCGACATGCAGAACCGCATCGGCCCCAACCGGGCCGGGCCGTTCGGGTTGCTCCAGGCCCTGGCTGATGGCACCAAGCTGTTCTTCAAGGAGGACCTGCTCCCCAACAAGGCCGAGCGCCGGGTGTTCCGCCTCGCCCCCTACGTCTCGATAATCCCCGCCTTCGCGTCGTTTGCCATCGTCCCCCTCGGGGGGACGGTGACCATCGCCGGCCGGGAGACCTACCTCCAGCTCGCCGACCCCCCCATCGGCATCCTCTTCCTGCTGGCCATGTCCTCGGTGGCGGTCTACGGGGTCATGCTGGCCGGCTGGTCGTCGGGTTCGAAGTACCCGCTGCTGGCGTCGGTGCGGGCGTCGGCCCAGATGGTGTCTTACGAGGCGGCCCTCAGCATGGCGGTGGTGGCCGTCGTGCTCACGTCGGGCTCGCTGTCAACGCGCGACATCGTCGACTCCCAGGCCGTGTGGGCCTGGAACGCCTGGCAGCTCGGCCTGGTGCCGTTCCTGATCTTCATGATCGCGGGCACGGCCGAGACCAACCGGCCCCCGTTCGACCTCGTCGAGGCCGAGCAGGAGATCGTCGGGGGTTTCCACACCGAGTACTCCTCGCTGCGCTTCGCCATCTTCTACCTGGCCGAGTACATGAACCTGATCACCATCTCGGCCATCGCCATCACACTGTTCCTGGGCGGCCCTGCCGGTCCCGCCATCCCGTTGCTGCCCGACGTGCTCACCGGCGTGGTGTGGTTCCTGGTCAAGCTCGTGGCCTTCCTGTTCTGCTTCATCTGGCTGCGGGCCACGCTGCCCCGTCTCCGCTACGACCAGTTGATGAACCTGGGGTGGAAGGTGCTGATCCCGCTGGCGCTGTTCTGGTTCATGCTCATCGCAGCCCTGCGGGTCGGCCGGGACGAGGGCTGGAACACGTGGGCCATCTTCGGTGGGGCACTGGCCATCGGGTTCGCGTCATGGGCCATGCTGGGTGCTGCCCTCAAGCGGGGCGAGATGACGGCGGCGGCCGCACGAAGAGAAGAGGAGGTGACCGTCTGATGGGCTTCACCGACGGGTTCAGGATCACGCTCGGCCAGATCGGCAAGACCGTCACCTACGAGTACCCCGAGGTCAAGCGGCCCAAGCCGGTGCGCTTCCACGGCCGGCACGTCCTCAACCGCTACGAGGACGGCATGGAGAAGTGCATCGGCTGCGAGCTGTGCGCCGGGGTGTGCCCGGCCCGCTGCATCTACGTCCGGGGTGCCGACAACCCGCCCGAGGAGCCCGTCTCGCCGGGCGAGCGCTACGGGTTCGTCTACGAGATCAACTTCCTGCGCTGCATCCACTGCGACCTGTGCGTGGAGGCGTGCCCGACCGAGGCCATCACCGAGTCGAAGCTGTTCGAGTTCTCGTTCACCAACCGCGAGGACGCCATCTACACCAAGGAGGAGCTGGTCGTCGACGACGACGGCAAGCCCCGGCGCCAGCCCTGGGAGGACTGGCGTGACGGCGAGGAGCAGCACACCTCGGCCTGGGTGCGGGCCACCGCCCCCTCGGGCTCGGCCGTCTTCGTGGGCAAAGTCGGGTGGTCGGGCGAGCTGGGCTTCGGCGTACGCGAGGCCGAGAAGGGCCAGTCGGCCGAGAAGGGCCAGCCGGCCGAGAAGGGCCAGTCGGCCGAGAAGGGCCAGTCGGCCGAGGACGGCCAGCCGTGAACCCGCCGGTCGGTGCGGGCGGGCGGCGCTGATGGACTGGTTCGTGTTCGTCGTTTCGGGGGTGGCCGCGCTGGTCGGCGCCCTCGGGGTCGTGCTGGCCCGCAACCCCGTGCACTCGGCGCTGATGCTGGTGCTCACCCTCTTCTCGGTGGCCGTGCTGTTCGTGGCCCAGGAGGCCCACTTCCTGGCGGCCGTGCAGGTGATCGTCTACGCCGGTGCCGTCGTGGTGCTGTTCCTGTTCGTGATCATGTTCCTCGGGGTCGACCACGAGGAGGAGATCGGCAAGGAGAAGCTGATCGCCCAGCGCCCCATGGCCTTCGTGGTGACGATGCTGGTGCTCCTGCAGGTCATGCTCCTGGCCCGCACCCGGTGGGCGACCGGGGCGTCGTCGGTGACGGGCGTGGCCAGCGACCCCGGCACCAACATCGAAAAGATCGCCAACGCGTTGTTCACCCGCTACCTGCTGGCCTTCGAGGCCACGTCGGTGCTGCTGGTCATCGCCGTCGTGGGCACGGTGGTGCTGGCCCGCCGCACCCCCATGAGCGGGATCCGCAGCGTCCAGGAGGTCGATGACACCCCGGCGGGCCCAGCTCCCACCGAGGCCGCGGCCGAGGCCGGCCAGTGAGCGTCCCCGGCCCCTGGTACCTGGCGCTGGCCGCCATGTTGTTCACGATCGGCGCCTTCGGCCTGCTCGTGCGCCGCAACGTGCTGGTCATGTTCATGTGCGTCGAGCTCATGCTCAACGCCGTCAACCTCACCTTCGTCACCTACGCCCGCATGCTCGATGACATCGGCGGCCAGGTCGTCGTCTTCTTCGTGCTGGTGGTGGCCGCCGCCGAGGTCGTCGTCGGCCTGGCCATCATCGTGGCCATCTTCCGCAGCCGCGCCGAAGCCACCGCCGACGACATATCCCTCCTCAGCGGCTGACCGCCGGGGGTCGGGAGGGGCGCGGCGCCCCGATCGGACGCCGTGGTCACCGAAGGCCCTTGGTCATCGGGCCGCTCGCCTGGCACTGGCGGCGCCCCGGCGATTGGGGTGGGCCGACAACGGGGACACGGTCCTGGCGGCGACCGCAGTCACCTCGGGTGTGGCCTTGGCCGCCGTGTGTGGGGGCCAGTGCTCCACCGAGAAGGCGGTTGCCGCCGGCGCACCCTCGGCCGCTCTAGGCGCAGCCGCCGAGGGTGTCGTTCATGCTACAACGAGCACCATGTTCGCCCCGATCGGCTTCGGCTTTGCCGTCGGTTCAGCACTTGTCACAGGCGTGTAATGCGGATGAAGCGCCGCTGGTCCGCACTCCACCTTCAGGACGACGACCCGCGGTCCAAGTCCATCGGCTTCCTCTGGCTGGCAGGTACGGCGACAGGGATACTCCTTATCCAGCTCACCTTCGCGGTCGTTACCGGTGCTCCCATAGCGGAGGTGACCCGCTTGTACATAACGATCCCGGCGGTCCTGGTCTCCCTCGGCCTGTCAGCGTTCTTCCACCGGAGATCGCAACAGGGCGATCGTGATGAGCCATGAGGAGGCAGGAGGGCGTTTGCCCGCCCGGCCACCGTCTCCTATGCCCGCGACGCCACCGGTCGGGTGGTGGCCCGCACCGACGCCTCGGGCACCGTGCGCTACGCCCACCGGGGCCCGGGCGACAGCCCCTCGGCCGTCCTCGACGGCCAGAGTGCCCCCTACGAGGCCACCGTGGCCCTGGCCGGGGGGGCGGTGCTCACCCGCCGCTTCGTGGTCACACCCCCCCTAGCCCTCACCGACGTGTGGAGCTACCCCGACGTGGGGGGCCACGTCGCGGCCACCGCCACCTACGCCGGGTCGCTCTTGGGCCTGCCCGTGCTCGTGGGCACCACCAAGCACTCCTACATCCCCGACGGCACCGGCCCCCCGCCCGACAACTCCGACGGGGACTACGACTACGGCTGGCTGGCCTCCCACCAGCGCTCCACCGACCACGGCCTGCCCACGACCGTCGTTCAGACGGGCGCCCGCCCCTACGTCCCGGCCCTGGGCCGCTTCCTGTCCGTCGACCCCGTGGAGGGCGGCTCCTGCAATGCTTTATGAGTATCTGTGTGGAGATCCGGTCAACGGAACCGACCTTTCCGGACTGGCGCCGGATCCCTGCGGGAGCCGGTTCTTCAGATGGACTCGTACCTGCAAGGATATTCGAGACATCAGTGATTGGGCCATCACGGTCTCGGAAGCTCTCACGGACACAGGTGGCGAGCGGAACGCCCTTCGCCACGCTCTCCTTGCGGCTGCCCTAAGCGTTCGCTTTGGACAGATGGCGCGGGCCATACTATGGCACCATGAGATCGGTGGGGGAGGTAGTGAGTTAGATCGATCTGCAGACGCCACCAATAACCAAGTAGGGATGTGCCTCGGTTTTACAGCGCCCGCGCGGGTATTCCGCCGCGATGGACAGCAGTACAGGGCGAAATCATCTATGCCGCTCGTCGGTCCTTGGGATAGGAGTGTGGGTGGCTGTGGTCAGCTCGATACTACTAGCGATGAGGGATAGCTATGCAGCGAGAGGGCGTACCAGCCAGTTTGGTAATGATTACTCTTCTGTTCTTCGCCTGCTCGCAAACCTTGTCGGTTCCGCGGAACCCGGGAGCGATTAGTGTTGCGGACCTTGAGGCCGAGTTCCGGGCTCTAGGAACCCCGGGAGAGGTAGAGCTTCTGGACAGATCCGCGATCGACACCTGTCAGGCCGACTCAAAGAGCGGACCGTTGCTGAAGTATAGGTACGCTATTGGGCACTCCAATTCGATGGATACGATTCGTGAGTTCTATCGCGTACAGGCGATCGCGAATGGTTGGCTGCCCGTGTCTGAACAACCGGCTGAGGGGATCACGGGCCGCCGGTATACCTGGAAGAAGACGGTAGTAGGGGCGGAGAATCGGGGCCTCGAGCTTCGTGAGGATGCGGAACCGGCTGCCCGCTTCAAACTTCTCTTGATTGGGTTTCATTCAATTGCCAATTGCACCTAGTGTAGTGTCTATTAGTGCAAAGATGGCGTGGGCTAGGGGCCCCTACCGGTCCAGACTCGACCAGCCTAGCCTCGGCAGCCGTCAGCGCAGCAGCGGAAGGTGTATCAGACTGCTGCTACGGGGCGGATTGCATAGGGTGGCCCGAGGCTATTCGCTGGTGGGTCAGGCTGCATCAGGGGTACTATGCGGATAAAGTGGCGCCCTTATGGGTCTGACCCAGATGATCATACCGCCAGGAGTAAGGCCGGGGTGTTCATTAGTGCGGCTTCAGGCTGTGCCCTGATCCTACTTACGGTGATTATATGGGATATGGCCGGGGGCGGTTCGCGTGCGAACTACCCAATATTGGTCGCGTGGATCGTCGTCGCCCTCGGACTTGCTACGTTCTACTATTGGAGGTCCCGCCACGAATGATCGTGTCGCCGCGAAAAGTGAGCGGTGGGATCCGCTGACTGATCCCGGCAACGATGACACAACACAGGGGTTGCAGTGCCTGGAGCGGCCCCCGGTCACCCACTCCGATGCCAGGAGAGCCACATGTGAGCAGGTTCGGGTCCTGGCGGACACTCGGGTCCACGGGGTTGCATGGAGGCCCCGGCTGGTTCGGGGGGAGGCGAGAGGCTTGACTGAGGGCGGCGAACGGGTCGTGCCTCGGAAGTGTGAATGCCTCCTCCG
>JBFMCT010000055.1 GCA_040754375.1 Actinomycetota bacterium | reverse complement strand
GTCCGGCCCGCCGTCCGGCCCGCCGCCGCCCGCCGTTCCACGGGCCCGGGGGCCCGGCCGGCCACCCTCCCCACACGCAAAGGTGCGGGGATGGGGGCGACGGGGAGGCGACGTCGGACACCGCCGGCTGGTAGGGGCCGGTCCAGCTTCGCCGGGCCGCCACCGCCGGCCCGGCGTCCCCGCGCCGCCACTTCCCCCCTCCCGCCCGCACGCCGCCCACGGGGCGCGGGCGGAGGGGCGGCGCGGTCGGTCTCCACCGCGCCGTTGTCGCGGGGCCGATTGGTGGTGCTGATGGGCGCGCTCGTCCTGGGCTTCGGGGCGGTCCTCGTGCGCCTCGTCGACGTGCAGGGCATCTCCGCCGGCCAGTACGCCGTGATCGGCCAGGACCAGCGGCTGGCGGCCGTCGAGCTGCCGGCCACCAGAGGTGCCATCTACGACCGCAACGGGGCTGCACTGGCCGTGTCGGTGGCCCGTACCACTGTGTGGGCCGACCCCCAGCTGGTCGACGACCCGGCCGGCGCGGCGGCCGCCCTGGCCCCCGTGCTGGGCCTGAGCGAGAGCGAGCTGCGGGCCAAGCTGACCACCAACTCCAGCTACGTGACGCTGGCCCGCCGGCTGGACGAGGCCACCGCCGAAGCCGTCCGCGCCCTCCCGCCGTTCAAGGGTGTCCTGGTCAAGGACGAGCCGACGCGGGTCCTGCCCGCCGGTCCGGTGGCCAGTCCCGTCATCGGCCTGGTCGACACCGACCAGCTGGGCTTCAGCGGCCTGGAGGGCCAGTACGAGCAGCTCCTGGCCGGACGGGCGGGCGAGCAGCTCGTCGAGCGCGACCCGGCGGGGCGCGACATCGCCGGGGGGGTCCGCCACAGCCGGGAGCCGGTCGCGGGGACGGGCCTCGTCCTGACCATCGACCGTGACCTGCAGTTCTTCACCGAGGCGGCGCTGGCTCGCCAGATCACCTCGTCCAACGCCCGGTCGGGCATCGCCATCGTCATGGACCCCCTCACCGGCGAGGTCCTGGCCATGGCCAACATGGTGGCGGGCGCCAACGGCAAGGCTCCCCAGCCCTCGGGCTACAACAAGGCCGTCATCGACGTCTACGAGCCGGGGTCGGTCAACAAGCTGGTCACCATGGCGGCCGCCCTCGACTCGGGGGCCGTGGGCCGCAACGACGTGTTCACGGTGCCCGACCGGATAACGGTGGCGGGTGACACGTTCGTCGACGCCGAGCCTCACCCCCCGCGGCAGTGGACGCCGGGAGACATCCTGTCCGAGTCGTCGAATGCAGGCGCCATCATGGTCGCCCAGGAGCTCGGCCGGGCCAGCTTCGACCGCTACCTGCGGGCCTTCCGCCTCGACGGCGACAGTGGCCTAGGGTTCCCCGGGGAGGCGTCGGGCATCCTCCCAGACCTCGACGCCTGGTCGGGGACGACCCTGCCTACTCTGGCCATCGGTTACGGCCTGGCCGTCACCCCCCTGCAGATGCTCACCGCCTACAACACGATCGCCAACGACGGGGTGTACGTGGCCCCGTCCCTCGTCCGCAGCGAGATCGGGCCGGACGGCCGGGAGCGGGCCCTGCCGCCGCCCGAGCAGCAACGGGTGGTCTCGTCGGCCACCGCGGCCGCCGTCCGGGAGATGCTGGCCGGTACGGTGGCCCACGGCACGGGCCGCACGGCCGCCGTCGCGGGCTACACCGTCGGGGGCAAGACGGGCACGGCCCGCAAGGCCGAGGGCGAGTACAAGGAGGGGGCCTACGTGGCCAGCTTCGCGGGGTTCATCCCCGCCGAGTCCCCCCGGCTTTCGGCCATCGTCGTGCTGGACGAGCCCCAGCCCTACACGGGAGCGCTCGCCTCCGGACCGGTCTTCGCCGAGCTCGCTGGTTACGCGGTCCGCCACTACCAGGTCCCGCCCAAACCGGTGGGCGACCTGGCGGCGGGTACCCTCGTGGCGTCATCGGCGACGAGGCCCTGAGCGACATGCGGTCCTCCATGGCCCACAGCCACGGGAAGGCCGCCGAGGTCCAGAGCCCGGTGCCGCTGGAGCGCCTGCTGGGTGGGATCGACGTGCTCCGGGCGCAGGGCGGTCGCGGCGCGCCCCCGATCGCGGGTGTCATGGTGACCGGGGTCACCCACGACTCGCGCCTGGTCACCGCCGGCTCGTTGTTCTGCTGCCTGCGGGGCTCGCGCCGCGATGGGCACGACCACGCCCGGGACGCAGTCGAGGCCGGGGCCAGCGTCCTGCTGTGCGAGCGGCCCGTCGACCTCGGGCCCGGCCTCGACGCCGTCCAGGTCATCGTGGCCGACGCCCGGGCCGCCATGGCCCCGGTAGCGGCCGCCTTCTGGGGCCATCCGTCCCGCCGCCTGGCCGTCGCCGGGATCACCGGCACCAACGGCAAGACGACCGTTACGTGGCTGCTGCGCTCGGTCCTGGAGACCGCGGGTACACCCGCCGAGGTGATCGGGACGCTGTCGGGGACGCACACCACGCCCGAGGCCCCCGAACTCCAGTCCCGCCTGGCTGAGATGGCGGCCGCCGGGACCGGGGCAGTGGCCATGGAGGTCTCGTCCCACGCCCTCGCGCAGCACCGGGTGGACGCCATGTGGTTCGACGTGGTCGCCTTCACCAACCTCAGCCAGGACCACCTCGACTTCCACCACACGATGGACTCCTACTTCATGGCCAAAGCCTCGCTCTTCGACCCCGCTCGGGCGCGGGTGGCGGTGGTCAACGCCGACGACCCCTGGGGACGGCGGTTGGCGGCGACCACGGCCCTGCCTGTACGCACCTTCACGGCGGCCGACGCCCAAGACGTCCGCCCCCGTCGCGACGGCACGTCGTTCACGTGGGAGGGCCGGAGGGTCGAGCTGCGCCTGCCTGGGGCGTTCAACGTCGGCAACGCCCTGGCCGCGGCCACGGTCGCCCGGGAGATGGGTGTCGACGCCGACGCCGTGGCCGCCGGCCTGGGAGCGGTGGGGTCGGTGCCCGGCCGCTTCGAGCGGGTGGACGGTGGCGGCGAGGTGGCCGTCGTAGTCGACTACGCACACACGCCCGCCGGCCTGGAGAACGCCCTGGGCGCGGCGCGCGCCCTGGCCCCGGCGCCCGCCCGGGTCATCGCCGTCTTCGGGGCCGGGGGCGACCGTGACCACGACAAGCGGCCGGCCATGGGCGAGGTGGCGTCCCGCCTGGCCGACCTGGCCGTGCTGACCACCGACAACCCCCGCGACGAGGACCCGGCGGCCATCATCGCCGAGGTGGTGGCCGGGGCCGGGGGCCGGTCGTCGCTGGCCGTGGAGCCCGACCGCCGGGCGGCCATCGCCCTGGCCCTCGACGCCGCCCGCCCCGGGGACGTGGTAGTGATCGCCGGCAAGGGCCACGAGACCGACCAGGTCTTCGGCGGGGGCCGGGTCGAGCCCTTCGACGACCGGGCCGTGGCCCGGGCCGAGCTGGCCCGCCGAGGCCTGGGGGCGCCGTGAGGTTCAAGGCGTCGGAGCTGCCGGGCCGGGCCGTGGGCCCCGAGACCGAGGTCGAGGGGGCCGTCATCGACTCGCGCCGGGTGCGGGGGGGCGAGCTGTTCGTCCCCGTGGTGGCCGGCCGCGACGGCCACGACTTCATCGACCACGCCCTCGCGGCCGGGGCCGCCGCCCACTTCACGGCTCGCGAGCCGCTGGGCGGCGCCGTCACTTCGGTGCTGGTGGAGGACACGGTGGCCGCCCTGGCCGATCTCGCCCGCCTGGCCCGGTCCCGCTTGGGCGACCAGGTCGTCGGGGTGACGGGCTCGTCGGGCAAGACCTCGACCAAGGACCTACTGGCCTCGGTCCTGGCCGTGCTGGGCCCCTGCGCGGCCAACGAGCGGTCGTTCAACAACGAGTTGGGCGTGCCCCTCACGCTCGTGAACGCGCCCGCTGACGCGGCCACCGTGGTCGTCGAGATGGGTGCCCGGGGCGCCGGCCACATCCGCGCCCTGTGCGAAATCGCCCGGCCCACGGTCGGCGTGGTGACCAACGTCAGCCTCTCGCACACGGAGTTCCTGGGTTCGATCGAGGGCGTGGCGGCCGCCAAGTCGGAGCTGGTGGCCAGCCTGCCTCCTTCGGGCACGGCCGTCCTCAACGCCGGTGACCCGCGGGTGGCGGCCATGGCCGGGGCCTCGCAGGCGGCCGTGGTGACCTTCGGGGTGGACGCGGGCGACGTCCGGGCCTCGGGTGTCAGCCTCGACGGCGAGCTGCGGGCCTCGTTCACCCTCGATAGCCCGTGGGGGCGGGCCGCGGTGCGCTTGGAGCTCCGGGGCGCCCACCAGGTGGCCAACGCGGCCGCCGCCGCGGCTGCCGCCCTCAGCCTGGGGGCCGACCTGGAGGCTGTGGCCGCCGGCTTGGCCCGGGCCCGCGGCTCGGCCTGGCGCATGGAGGTGAGCCGGGGGGTGTCGGGGGTGCTGGTGGTGAACGACGCCTACAACGCCAACCCGGCGTCGGTGGACGCCGCCCTGCGTTCGCTGGCCTCCATCGAGGGGCCCGGCCGGCGGGTGGCTGTCCTCGGGCCCATGCTCGAACTAGGGGACGTCTCGGCCGCCGAGCACCGGCGGGCGGTCGCCGTGGCCGCCGAGCTGGGCCTCGAGGTGCTGGTCGTGGGGACCGACGAGTACGGGCGGGCGCCGGTGGGGCTCGACGAGGTAGGGGCCGCGCTGGCCGCCCTCGGCGAAGGCGACGCCGTCCTCGTGAAGGCCAGCCGGGCCGCCGGCCTCGAGCGGTTGGCGGCCGCCCTGGTCGCCGGGGACCGGCAGTGGTAGCGCTCCTGGTGGCGGCCAGCGTGGGCCTGCTGGTGTCGATCCTGGGGACGCCCATCCTCATCCGCAGCCTCCAGCGCCGGGGGATCGGCCAGCAGATCCGTGAGGACGGGCCCCAGGGCCACGTGACCAAGGCGGGCACGCCCACCATGGGCGGCATCACGATGCTGTTGGCCCTGGTGGTGGCCTACGTGGCCAGCCATATCGCCACCGGGGCGGTCTTCACGGCCGCCGGGGTGCTGGTGGTCATGGTCGCCTTGGGCGCCGGCCTCGTCGGCCTGGCCGACGACTGGATCAAGGTGTCTCGCCAACGCAGCCTGGGCCTCAACAAGACGGCCAAGACCGTCGGCCTGGTGGCCGTGGCCCTGGTATTCGCGCTCCTGGCCGTCTACTGGGCCAACGTGCGCACCAACGTGTCGTTCAGCCGCCATGTGTTCGAGCTGAACGACGGCGCTTACATCATCTGGGCCGTCCTCATAGTCCTGGGGACGAGCCACGCCGTCAACCTGTCCGACGGCCTGGACGGGTTGGCCGCGGGGGCGTCCATATACGCATTCGCGGCCTTCGTGTTCATCGGGTTCTGGCAGTTCCGGCACCCGTCCTGCTACAACGTCGGGCCCGCGCTCGACCTCTCACTGGTGGCCGCTGCCCTGGTGGGAGCGTGTACCGGCTTCCTATGGTGGAACGCGGCCCCGGCCAAGATATTCATGGGTGACACGGGCGCGCTGGCCCTGGGGGCGGCGCTGGCCGGCCTGGCCCTGACCACCAACACCCACCTGCTGCTGCCCATCGTCGGCGGCTTGTTCGTGATGATCACCCTGTCGGTGGCCATCCAGGTGCTGGCCTTCCGCATGTTCGGCCAGCGGGTGTTCAGGATGGCGCCCATCCACCACCACTTCGAGCTGGTGGGGTGGCCCGAGACGACCGTCATCATCCGCTTCTGGATCCTGTCGCTGATGTTCACGGCCCTCGCCCTGGGCTTCTTCTACGCCGACTACCTGTCGGCCGGTCCTCTCTGCCGGGTGCCCGGTGGCTGAGACGGCCCTGGTCGTCGGGATGGGCTCCAGTGGCGAGGCCGTGGCCCGCCACCTGCTCGACCGCGGGGCGCGGGTGGTGGCCGTCGACGACGCGCCCACCGACGCCGCCCGGCGCCGGGCGGCCGACGCCGGCATCAACCTCATCGTGGGCCCCGACCTCGACGTCCTGCGCCGGCTGGTGACGGCCGCCGAGGTGGTCGTACCCAGCCCGGGCGTGCCCGAAGGCCACCCGGTGTTCGCCCTGGCCGAGGAACTGGGTACCCCGGTGCGGGGCGAGGTGGAGCTGGCCGGACGCTGGGCCCGGCGGCCGGTCGTGGCCATCACCGGGACCAATGGCAAGACCACGGTGACCGAGCTGGTGACGGCCATGCTGCAGGAGTCGGGGGCCCGGGCGGTGGCTGCCGGCAACATCGGCCTGCCCCTGTCCGAGGCCGTCCGCCGTGACGTCGACGTGTTCGTGGCCGAGGTCTCGTCCTTCCAGCTCCGTTTCACCGACTCGTTCCGCCCCAAGGTGGCTGTGTGGCTCAACCTGGCCGAGGACCACCTCGACTGGCACGCCGACATGGCCGCCTATGCGGCGGCCAAGGCCCGCATCTGGGCCAACCAGGGCCCGGGCGACGTGGCCGTCGTCAACGCCGACGACCCGGTGGTCATGGTCAACGCGGCCCACGCCCCCTCCACGGTGGTGACGTTCGGGTTGTCCGAGCCCGCTGACTACACCGTGGTGGGCGACGAGCTGCGGGGCCCCGCGGGAGCTTTGGCCACCATCGCCGACCTGCGCCGGGCACTGCCCCACGACCTCGCCAACGGCCTGGCTGCGGCGGCCGCCGCCCTGGCCGCGGGCGCCACCGTCGAGGGCGTAGGCGCGGCTCTGCGCCAGCGCGAGGGCGGGCCCCACCGAGTGGAGCTCGTGGCCGAGTCGGGCGGCGTGCGCTGGTACGACGACTCCAAGGCGACCAACCCCCACGCCGCCCTGGCCGCTTTGTCCGGCTTCGAGTCGGTCGTGCTCATCGCCGGCGGCCGCAACAAGGGCCTCGACCTGCGACCGCTGGCCTCGGCCTCCGACCGGGTGAGGGGTGTCGTCGCCCTGGGCGAGGCCGCCCCCGAGGTGGCGGCCGCCTTCGCCGGGGCCCGCCCGGTCGTCAGCGTGGCCGCCATGGGCGAGGCCGTCGAGGCGGCCGCCGCCATGGCTCAGCCGGGCGATGTGGTCCTGCTGGCGCCCGCCTGCGCCTCGTTCGACCAGTACGGCAGCTACGCCGAGCGGGGCGACGATTTCGCCCGCCGGGTAAGGGAACGGCTGGGGGCGAGCCGGTGAGCGGGCCTGCGGGCCGCGGGCTGCGCCCCGTCCCGGCCCCGGCGCCCGGGCGCCGGGGGCGGCCGTCGCGGGCCTCGGCCGCGGCCGGGCTCGGGATCGTCGTCGGTTTCCTGTGCCTGCTGGGGCTGCTCATGGTGCTGTCGGCATCGTCGGTGGAGGCCCTGCACGTCTACGGCGGGGCCTGGCTCTTCTTCCAGCGCCAGCTCATGTGGGTGTGCCTGGGCATGGCAGCCCTCGTGCTGGTCGCCCGGTCCGACTACCGCCGCTGGCAGCGGTTGGGGGCACCTGCGGTGGTCCTGTGCGGCCTGCTGCTCATCCTCGTTCTCATGCCCGGGGTGGGGGTGACGGCCGGCGGCTCGACCCGGTGGCTCGGCTTCGGCCCCCTGAACATGCAGCCGTCCGAGCTGGCCAAGCTGGCCCTGCTCGTCTACGCCGCCGACCTGGTGGCCCGGCGGGCCGACCGGGCCCACGAACCGGGCGCCGTCCTGCGCCCCCTCCTGGTGGTGGGGGGCCTGCTCGGTGGGTTGGTGATGCTCCAGCCCGACATGGGCACGACCATCATCCTCACGATCATCGTGCTCATCGCCGTGTTCGTCGGGGGCCTCCCGCTCATGCGCATGGGCGCCCTGATGGCGGCGACGCTCGTGGGCGGGTTCGTGTTCGGCATGTCCGAGGAGTACCGCCGGGCGCGGATGCTGTCTTTCCTCGACCCGTGGGCCGACGCCGGCAACACCGGCTACCAGGTCTCCCAGTCGCTGGTCGCCCTCGGGTCAGGGCGGCTGACGGGCGTGGGCCTGGGCGAGAGCCGGGCCAAGTGGGGCTTTCTCCCCAACGCCCACACCGACTTCATCTACGCCATCATCGGCGAGGAGCTGGGCCTGGTCGGGACCATCTTGGTGCTCGCCCTGTTCCTGGCCTTCACCGTGCTGGGGGTCAAGGTCGCCCTGCGTGCCCCGGACCGCTTCGGCACGCTGCTGGCGGCCGGGGTGACTGGTTGGGTGGCGGGCCAGGCCCTGATCAACATGGGGGCGGTGACCGGGCGACTGCCGGTCACGGGCGTGCCCCTGCCGTTCGTGTCCTTCGGCGGCTCGTCGCTGGTGGTCACCATGGCGGCCGCCGGCCTGTTGATGAGCGTCTCCCGTCACGGAGCGAGAAGGAGGGCACCGTGACCTACGCCGTGATCGCCGGCGGGGGGACCGCGGGCCACGTGGTCCCCGGGCTGGCCATCGCCCGCGCCCTGGTCGAGCGCGGTCACGACCCCGGTTCGCTGCACTTCGTCGGCAGCCGGGCGGGCATCGAGGCCCGCCTCGTCCCGGCCGCCGGGTTCCGCCTGACGGCCCTGCCCGGTCGGGGCATCCAGCGCCGGCTCACGGCCGAGAACCTGGCCGCAGCCGCCGGGCTGTCCCGGGCCGTGGGGGCGGCCATGGCCCTGCTGCGCCGGGAGCGGCCCCGGGTGGTGGTGTCCGTGGGCGGGTTCGCCTCGGTGCCCTGTGCCCTGGCGGCCGCCACCTTGAGGGTGCCCATCGTCGTCCACGAGCAGAACGCCGTCCCCGGGGCGGCCAACCGCCTGGTCGCCCCCCTGGCCAAGGCCAGCGCCGTGTCCTACCCGGGCACGGCCCTGCCCCGGGCCGTCGTCACCGGCAACCCGGTCCGCCCCGAGGTCCTGGCGGCCGTCCGGACCGCCGACCGCGCCGGCGCCCGGGCCGCCCTCGACCTGCCGGCCGACCGCCAGGTGGTGGCCGTGTTCGGGGGCTCGCTGGGGGCCATGCGCCTCAACGTGGCCGTGCTCGACGTCCTGGGGGAGTGGGCCGCCCGCGACGACCTCGCCCTCCACCACGTGGTGGGCGAGCGCGACTGGCAGCTGGTCACCTCCTGCCTGCCTGGCCTCGGCTTTGGCCCCGCCCCCGTCGGCGGGGTTGACGGGGCCGACGCCCAGGACGACCCCCCGGACGACCCGCCCGACGACCCGGGTGAGGGGGGCCGAGGGCGGTGGGTGCCGGCGGGGGGGCAGGGGCTCGACTACCGGGCCGTGCGTTACGAGGACCGGATGGCGGACCTTCTGGTGGCCGCCGACCTCTTCGTGTGCCGGGCGGGCGGCAACACCGTGGCCGAACTGGCGGTGGCCGGAGCGCCGGCCGTGCTCGTCCCCCTGCCGGGCGCGCCGGGCGACCACCAGACGGCCAACGCCATGGCCTTGGCCGGCGCCGGCGCAGCCGTGGTGGTGCCCGACGCCGAGCTCGACGGCCGGCGGCTGGCGGGCGAGGCCGGGCCCCTGCTCTCGGGGCCCGAGCGCCTGGCGGGCATGGCCAGGGCGGCCCACAGCCTGGCCCGCCCCGAGGCCGCCGACCACATCGCCGCCCTCGTGGAGGAACACGCCCGTGGGTGAGACCGACGCCGGGCCCGAGCTGGACCGGCCCCGGCGCGTCCATGTCGTCGGCGTCGCGGGGGCGGGCATGAGCGCCATCGCCGAGGTCCTGGTGGCCATGGGCCACCAGGTCTCCGGCAGCGACAAAGCCGAGTTCCCGGTTATGGACCGCCTGCGGGCCCTGGGGGCCCGGTGCTCGGCCGGGTTCGACCCGGCCAACGTGGACGGTGCCGAGCTCCTGGCCGTCTCCACCGCATGGCTCGACGGCAACCCCGAGGTGGACGAGGCCCGCCGCCGGGGCGTTCCCGTGCTGCGCCGGGCGGCCGTGCTGGCCGCCATCTGCCGCCAGCGGCGCACGGTGGCCGTGGCCGGGACCCACGGAAAGACGACAACCTCGGGGATGCTGGCCACCGTCTTGGACGGGGCCGGCACCGGTCCCTCGTTCGTCGTCGGCGGGGAACTGGCGGGCCTGGGCACCGGCGCCCGCTGGGGCGAGGGCGAGTGGATGGTCGTGGAGGCCGACGAGAGCGACGGGACCTTCCTCGAACTGCCGGCCGAGCTGGCCGTGGTGACCAGCGTCGAGCCCGACCACCTCGAGCACTGGGGCGGGCTCGCCTCCCTGCAGGCCGCCTTCGGGCGGTTCGTGGGGGCTGCGGCCCGGGCGGTCGTGTGTGGCGACGACGCCGGGGCGGCCGCCCTGGCCGGCACCCCGGGAACCGATGTCGTCACCTACGGGTTCGGCGCCGCCAACCGGGCGCGCCTGTCGGGCTACGAGGGGGACGGCCGGCGTAGCCGCTTCACGTTCGCCCTCGGTGAGGACGAGCCGGTGGCGGTCGATCTGGCCGTGCCCGGTCGCCACAACGCCCTCAACGCGGCCGCCGCCCTCGCGGCCGCGGCCGCCACGGGTGTGGCCCCCTCCGAAGGGGCGAGGGCCCTGTCCGGCTACCGGGGGGTGGCCCGCCGGGCCCAGTACCGGGGCGAGCGCGGCGGGGTGACCTTCGTCGACGACTACGCCCATCTGCCCACCGAGGTGGCCGCCGCCCTGGCCGCCGCCCGTGAAGGCCCATGGCCGCGGGTCGTGTGTGTGTTCCAGCCCCACCGCTACAGCCGCACGGCCGCCTTGTGGCGCGAGTTCGCCCACGCCTTCACGGCCGCCGACCTGCTGGTCGTGACCGACGTCTATCCCGCCGGCGAGGCCCCCCGGCCCGGGGTGAGCGCCAAGCTGGTGGTCGACGCCGTCCTCGACGCCCACCCCTCCCAGCCGGTGGCCTGGATGCCGGCCCGGGAGGACCTGGTGGCCTACCTCCGGGCCCGGCTGCGCCCCGGCGACCTCTGTCTCACCCTGGGCGCCGGCGACCTCACGTCAGTGCCCGACGAGCTCTTGGGGCGGGCGTGAGCCATCCGCGCGGCCGCCCCCCGGGCGCCGGCCCGAGCGCCGGTACCGGCGCCCGTGCCGGCCCTGCGGTCGAGGCCGCTGCGGCCGTGCTGGGCCCCCGGGCTCAGCGGGGGCGGCTCCTCGGGCCCATGACCACTTACCGTGTCGGCGGGCCGGCCGCCATCTTCGTCGAAGCGGCCGGGGAGGACGACCTTGTGGCGGTGGCCGAGGCCGTGGCTGTGTCGGGCCTACCTGTCCTTGTCATCGGTCGCGGCTCGAACCTCCTGGTGGCCGACGGGGGTTTCGCGGGTCTCGCCCTGGCGCTGGGAGAGCCCTTCGCCACCATCGACATCCGGGGGACCGAGGTCACCGCTGGGGCGGCGGCCACCCTGCCCGTGCTGGCCCGCCGGACAGCAGCCGCCGGCCTGCGGGGGCTGGAGTGGGCCGTGGGCGTCCCCGGGTCGGTGGGTGGCGGCGTCCGCATGAACGCCGGCGGCCACGGGTCAGACATTGCGGCCACACTGGCGGGCGCGCAGGTGTTCGACCTCGCCTCGGCAAGCTGGGGCGACCGCTCGGCCGCCGATCTGTCCCTGGGTTACCGGCGGTCGGCCCTGGGCCCCCGAGAGGTGGTGCTCTCGGGGCGGTTCGCCCTGGCCCGGGGAGACCGCGAGGCGGCCGAGCGGGAGGTGACCGAGGTCGTGCGCTGGCGGCGCCAGCACCAGCCCGGCGGGGCCAACGCGGGGTCGGTGTTCACCAACCCGCCGGGCGATAGCGCCGGCCGGCTGGTGGAGGCGGCCGGGTTGAAGGGCCATCGCGAGGGTTCGGCCTACGTGTCGCCTAAGCACGCCAACTTCATCCAGGTCGACGACGGGGGCTCGGCCGCCGATGTCGTGCGCCTCATGGAGGTCGTAGCCCGGAGGGTGTTGGAGTCCTCCGGGGTCGAGCTCCAGCCCGAGGTCCACATGGTTGGCTTCGGTCCTATATCACTCTCGACTGGAGGTCTAGGATGACGGTGACAACGTCTCCACCTGCGGTTTCGCGTATGGACCCCCGGATCCGCCAGCGCCGGGTCGACGTCCGGCGCCAGGAGGGGCGGCGCCGCCTGAAGGCGCTGATCGTCCTGCTGGCCGTGACCGTGCTGGCCGGCGCCGGTTGGGCGGCGGCCCGCTCGCCTCTGCTCGACGTCGACCACATCGAGGTCGAGGGTGCGGTGCGCACCCCGCTCGAGGAGGTGGCGGCCGCCACCGGCCTCAGGCTGGGCGCCGCCATGGTCGATGTCGACGAGCGGGCCGTGGCCGCGGGCGTCGAGTCCCTCCCGTGGGTGCGGACCGCGGTCGTGCACCGGGAGTGGCCGGGAACGCTCGTGATCAGGGTGGACGAGCGAGACGCGCGGGCAGCGGTCCCCCGCGATGGGGACCGCTGGGCCCTGATCGACGGCAACGGTCGAGTGCTGGCCGATGTCGAGGTTCAGCCCGAGGGCCTGGTCCGCATCGAGGGCCTAGAGGCCCTGCCGGCACCCGGTGGGACGGTCCCCGACGCCGCCTCCGCTCTGGCCGTGGCCGCCGCCCTCACCCCCGAGATGGCGGGCCGGACCGAGGCCGTCGCGGTGGTGGAGGGCGGCCATGTCGAGCTCAAGCTGAACCCGCGCGGTACCGTACGGCTGGGCCCCGCTCAAGACCTCGGGGCCAAGCTCAGGTCGACGGAGACAGTGCTGTCGTCCGTCGGCACCGAGGACCTCGCGGTCCTCGATGTCAGACTTCCCTCAAGCCCGGTCTTGACTCGCGGGTGAGTTCGTGCGAGAGTTTCGACCCTCAGCGCAGGTTGACATAACTCTTGACCTGTAGTGGAGGTTGAGGCCAAGTGACAATTGAACGGAGCGGCCTCGCGCAACGAACGCGACGGCCACGGACAGTGGCCGCTGGCCCTAGGGGCGGACGGGCCACAGGCACGGGGAGTAGAGCCATGATCGGCGCACCACAGAACTACCTGGCCGTCATCAAGGTGGTCGGCATCGGAGGCGGCGGCGTCAACGCGGTCAACCGCATGATCGACGCCGGCCTGAAGGGCGTCGAGTTCATCGCCGTCAACACCGATGCTCAGGCCCTCCTGATGAGCGACGCCGACGTCAAGCTCGACATCGGCCGGGAACTGACCCGGGGCCTCGGTGCCGGGAGCGACCCCGAGATCGGGCGGGAGGCGGCCGAGGAGCACCGGGACGAGATCGAGGAGGTGCTCAAGGGCGCCGACATGGTCTTCATCACCGCCGGCAAGGGCGGGGGCACGGGCACGGGCGGCGCCCCCGTGATCGCCGAGATCGCCAAGAACCAGGGAGCGTTGACCATCGGGGTGGTGACCCGCCCGTTCTCGTTCGAGGGCCGGGTGCGGTCGAACCAGGCCGAGAAGGGCATCCAGGTGCTCAAGGAGAAGGTCGACACCCTGATCGTCATCCCCAACGACCGCCTGCTGTCGGTCTCCAACGAGAAGACGTCGGCCCTCAACGCCTTCAAGATGGCCGACGAGGTGCTACTCCAGGGTGTCCAGGGCATAACCGACCTCATCAACACCCCGGGGCTCATAAACACCGACTTCGCCGACGTGAAGAAGATCATGACCAACGCGGGCACCGCCCTGATGGGCATCGGCTACGCCTCGGGCGAGGGCCGGGCCATCAACGCGGCCCGGGCCGCCATCTCCAGCCCGTTGCTCGAGGCCTCCATCGAGG
Organism: Actinomycetota bacterium; assembly: GCA_040754375.1. Taxonomy (NCBI): domain Bacteria; kingdom Bacillati; phylum Actinomycetota; species Actinomycetota bacterium. Next base: position 3,662 of record JBFMCT010000055.1, on the reverse strand, counting down.
GGGCGCGCGGGATCCTGCTCAACATCTCCGGGGGCAGCGACCTCGGCCTGTTCGAGGTCAACGAGGCCGCCGAGATCATCCACGAGGTCGCCCACCCCGACGCCAACATCATCGCCGGCATGGTCATCGACGACGCCATGGGCGACGAGGTGCGGGTGACGGTGATCGCCGCCGGCTTCGACCGCTGGGACGAGGGCCGCGACGCGCCCCGCCGTACCGAGGCCCCCCGGGGCCAGGCCGGCGGCCTCGGCCTGTCCGACGACGACGTCTTCGGCCGGGGTGGCAACGACGTGTTCGGCCGGGGCAACGACGTGTTCGGCCGCGGCGGCGACGACCTCGGGCTGGCCGACGACGATGACGACTTCGACGTCCCGTCCTTCCTCAAGTGACCGGTCCGGCCGAGATCGTCCTGCGCGGATGAGCGCGGTGGCGGGGGTACCGACCCTCGCTCCGGCGCGCCGCTTGGGCCCCGCTCAGGTCCGCTTCACGGGCCGGGCCGAGGGTGACATGGGCCATGGGGGCCTCTATGCCACCGAGGTGGCGCCCGAGGTCGAGCAGCGCCGCCGGGCGGTGTGCGAACACCCCTGGACGTGGCTGCGCCAGGTGCACGGTCGCGAGGTGGTACGGGTCGCCCGCCCCGGCGCAGGCGCCGGGGCGGTGGCCGACGCGGCAGTGACCGACCAGGCCGGCTGCGCCTTGGCCGTCCTGACGGCCGACTGCGCCCCGGTAGTCCTGGCCGGCCAGTCCCACCGGGGCGGGGCCCTGGCCGTGGCCCACGCGGGCTGGGCCGGGCTCCTGGCCGGCGTCGTCGAGGCGACCGTGGCTGAGATGGAGGACCTGGGTGCGACCGGCATCCAGGCCCTCATCGGTCCATGCGTCCACCCTGAGTGCTACGAGTTCGGCGAAGGCGACCTGGCCCGGATGGAGGAGCGGTTCGGGCCGTCGGTGCGGGCGAGGACGGCCGCCGGCGCTCCCGCCCTCGACCTGCCGGCCGCCGTGCGCGTCGCGCTGGCCCGGGCCGGGGTGACGGCCGTGGCCGACGCAGGAGCCTGCACGGCCTGCTCGCCGGCATGGTTCTCGTGGCGGGCCCGGCGTGATCGCGGACGCCAGGCGACCGTGGTGTGGCGGTGACGGCCGTGGTTGCCGCGGCCCCGACCGTGGCCGAACGCCTCGAGGTCGTGAGAGGCCGCATCGCGGCCGCCGGCGGTTCAAACAGCGCCGTGACGGTCGTGGCCGTGACCAAGGGGTTCGGGCCCGAGGCGGTGGCGGCCGCTCTCGACGCGGGCGTGGCCGACGTGGGCGAGAGCTATGCCCAGGAGATGGCCACCAAGGTGGGCGCCCTGGGCGCCGCAGACGCCGGCCGGGCGGAGGCCGGGCCGTGCCGCTGGCACTTCCTGGGCCACGTCCAGCGCAACAAGGTCAGGCGCCTGGCGCCCGCCGTCCACCTGTGGCAGGCGGTCGACCGCCTCTCGGCCGGGGCCGAGATAGCCCGCTGGTCCCCGGCCGCCCAGGTGCTGGTCCAGGTGAACGTCTCGGGCGACCCGGCCAAGCACGGCTGCCGCCCTGAGGACGTCGGAGCGCTGGTCGAGGCCCTGGCCGGGCTCGGCCTCCAGGTCCGCGGGCTGATGGCCGTGGGGCCGAGCGGGCCCCCGGAGGCGGCCCGCGAAGGCTTCCGCAGCCTTGCCCGCCAGGCCGACCGGCTGGGGCTGGCAGAGCGTTCGATGGGTATGAGTGACGACCTCGAGGTCGCCGTGCAGGAGGGGAGCACGATGGTCCGTTTGGGACGGGCCCTGTTCGGGAGCCGCCCCTCGGCGCCCGGGCCCCGGCGATAGGCTACGAAGGCCAAGGAGGCGACTCGATGGCATCAATCTGGCGACGAGCGATGGTTTACCTGGGGCTTGTCGACGACGAGGAGTATGACGAGTACGAGCCGTACCCCCCCGAGCCCCAACCGGCGCCCCGGCCCGTGCGCCGTGCCCCGGCCATGCCCGAGCGCAGCTACGAGCCGGAGCCGTCGGCCATGAGCGGCGTACGCACTCTCCCGGCGCGCGAACCGGAGAGCAGCGTGCAGGTCCAGCGGCCGGCAGCTTCGGCCGTCGTCCGCCCGCTGCAACCGCCCACCCAGCACCAGAAGGTCCACGCGCTGGCCCCCAGCGGGTTCAACGACGCCAAGGACATCGGTGACCGCCTCAAGAACGGCCAGCCCGTGATCGTCAACCTCCAGGGCGTCGACCGCGACCTTGCCCGGCGGCTGATCGACTTCTCGAGCGGGCTGACTTACGGCCTCGGCGGCCAGATGGAGAAGGTCGCCGACTCGGTCTTCCTGCTCACCCCGTCCAACGTCGAGGTCTCCCCCGAGGAAAAGCGGCGCTTGCAGGAGCGCGGGCTCTATCGTTCCTGACTTGTGTCCCTCGTCTGCCGTCTCATCCAGCTCTACATCATCGTCCTGTTCGCCAGGATCATCCTCTCGTGGTTCCCGGTCAGCCCCGACAGCGGCCTCTCGTCGGTCTACCGGTTCCTCCACACGGTGACCGAACCGGTGCTCGCGCCCATCCGGCGGGTGGTGCCTCCCCTCGGCGTGGGAGGCATGGGCCTCGACCTCTCGCCCATGATCGTGACGTTCGGCCTCGTGTTCCTCAGCGGTGCCATCTGCTGAAGTGCGGAACCGGTGGGCTGGCCCGGTTAGCATCAGTGGCTCGGATCGGCACCCGGAACATTCACGCGCACTGATGGGACGGTGACCCTGTGGTCTTGGTGAGCTTGGCGTTGGTCGTGGCGGCGGCCATCACGCTCGTGGTCGGCCTGCTTCAGTCGGGCTTGACCTTGATCTACGCGTCCATAGCCTGCAGCGTTCTTGCCGGCCTCGTGCTCGCGGTGGCGGTCCTACGGGGCCGGCCCGACGAGGAGGCGCCGCCGCGTGCGGCTGCCCCGTCGCCCGCCCCCTCGGCCACCGCGTCCGCCACCACCTCGTCGGCTCCGCCGTGGCAGAGCGGGCCTGAGCCTTCGGGCGCGGGGACGGCCCCGTGGTCGCCCCCGGCGCGCGAGCCGGCGCCCGCGGCCCAGGCCCAGCTCGAACCCGAGGACGAGCCCGTGGGTGCCGTGCTGGGCGGCGTGCTGGGCAGCCGGCCCTTCGGCCGGGCCAGCGACCGTACCCAGCAGTTCGATCCGCCGAGCTACGACGACGATGACGACGGGTTCCCGATCCCCAACTACGACGAGCTGCGCTCCTCGGAGGTCATGGCCGCTTTGGCCGACCTGTCAGGCCCCGAGCTGGAGCAGGTCCGCGAGCGCGAGGCCGCGGGGATGAACCGCTTCACCGTCCTGAGCAAGGTCGACGCCCTGCTGGCCGCGGACGACGGCGACGGCGAGGGCGACGGCGAGGGCGACGAGGGCGACTGGGACATCCGGGACACCGAGTGGTCGAGCCCGGCACGGCCTGGTGACGACGACTTCGACGACGACTTCGAGGACGAGGACGAGGACGAGCCGGTGGTCGCGCCCCCGCCCCGGCGTGCTCCCGCCCGCCGCTCCCCGCCGGTCACCAAGGCCCCCGCCCGCAAGGCTCCGGCCCGCAAGGCCCCCGCCCGCAAGGCCCCTGCCCGCACGGCCCCCGCCCGCACGGCGGCGGCTGCCAAGGCGGCCCCGGCGGCCAAGAAGGCGGT
>JBFMCT010000054.1 GCA_040754375.1 Actinomycetota bacterium | reverse complement strand
GGCCCCGGCCGCCCCCGACACCGACGCAACCTCGGCTCCGAGCGAGGCAGAGGACAGGTCAGCGGGAGGCGGTCCGAGCGGGGGACCGCCGGGGGAGGAGCCCGGCGAGGCCGACGGCGAGCAGCTCCCGGCTTCGGGCCCGGGCCCGGTGGAGGCCTGAGATGGCCGACTTCACCGCCAAAGACGTGCAGCGGCTCCGCCAGGTCACCGGTGCGGGCATGCTCGACTGCAAGAAGGCCCTCGAAGCAACGGGCGGCGACTTCGACAAGGCCGTGAACCTGCTGCGGGAGCAGGGCCTGGCCCAGACGGGTAAGCGGGCCGACCGGGCCAACACCCAGGGCGCGGTGGCCACGGCCAACACGGGGGCGGCCGCGGCCGCCGTCGAGCTCAACTGCGAGACCGACTTCGTGGCCAAGTCGCCCGAGTTCGCGGCCCTGGTCGAGGAGATGGCCAACGCCGTGGCCGAGCGGGGCGAGGGGGCGACCGACGAGTTCAAAGAGCGCCTCGACGGCCTGCGCATCACCCTCAAGGAGAACATCGACCTGGGCCGGGTCGTGCGCTTCGAGGCGGCCGAGGGGGCGGTCCTCGACACCTACCTTCACTCTCAGAACGACCGGGGCGTCAACGCCGTGCTCGTCGAGGTGTCAGGGGGAGACCGGGCGCTGGCCCACGACATCGCCCTGCACGTGGCCTCCATGCGGCCCACCTACCTGAGCCGCGACGACGTGCCCGCCGACATCGTGGCCAACGAGCGGGCCGTGCTCGAGAACCTCACCCGCAACGAGGGCAAACCCGAGCAGGCCGTCCCCAAGATCGTCGAGGGCCGCCTCAACGGCTTCTTCAAGGACAACGTCCTGCTCGAGCAGGCGTTCGTCAAGGACACCAAGCAGACGATCGCCGGCATGCTCGGGAGCGCCACCGTCAACCGCTTCGCCCAGATCGAGATCGGCCGGTAGGGACGGGTGACGGCAGGCGACGGCACCGCCTCCCGGCCCGGATGGAAACGGGTCGTCCTCAAGGTCTCCGGTGAGGCGTTCGCCGACGCCCGCATCGGCTACGGCATCGACGGCATGGTCGTCTCCCGCATCGCCGGCGAGGTGTGCGAGGTGCGCCGCGACCTCGGAACGGAGGTGGCGGTGGTGGTCGGGGGCGGGAACATCTGGCGGGGCATGGCGGGCGCCGGCGCGGGCATGGACCGCGCCCAAGCCGACACCATGGGCATGCTGGCCACGGTCATCAACGCCCTGGCCCTGCAGGACGCGCTGGAGAAGCTGGGCGAGCCCACCCGGGTGCTCACCGCCATCCACATGGCCGAGGTGGCCGAGCCCTACATCCGCCGCCGGGCGCAGCGCCACCTGGAGAAGGGCCGGGTCGTGATCTTGGCCGGGGGCACCGGCAACCCCTACTTCACGACCGACACCACGGCCGCCCTGCGGGCCGCCGAGATCGGGGCCGAGGCGGTCCTGAAGGGCACGCACTCGGGGGTGGACGGGGTCTACACCGACGACCCGCTGCTCAACCCAGACGCCACCAAGCTGACCCACCTGGCCTACATCGACGTGCTCAACCGGGGCCTCAAGGTCATGGACTCGACGGCCATCACCTTTTGCATGGACAACAAGCTGCCCATCGTGGTCTTCAACCTGATGGAAGCCGGGAACATCCGCCGCGCCCTCGAAGGCGAGCCGATCGGTACGCTGGTGTCATGATCGAGGAACTCCTCCTCGAGGCGGCCGAGCGGATGGGCAAGGCGGTCGCCCACACCCAGTCGGAGTTCTCGACGGTGCGCACGGGCCGGGCCTCGCCGGCATTGGTCGAGAAGCTCAAGGTCGACTACTACGGGGCCGAGGTCCCTCTGCAACAGCTTGCGGGCTTCAGCGTGCCCGAGGCCCGGGTCCTGGTGATCGCCCCCTACGACAAGGGGTCGATGAAGGCCATCGAGCGTTCGATCATGAACTCCGACCTGTCGATCAACCCGTCCAACGACGGCCAGGTCATCCGGCTCGTCTTCCCGCAGCTGACCTCGGAGCGCCGCAAGGAGCTGGTGAAGGTCGTGCGTCACAAGGCCGAGGAGGGCCGGGTGGCGGCCCGCAACGTCCGCCGGGAGGTGCGCAAGGAACTGGAGGGCGCCGAGCGGGAGGGGGAGATCTCCGCCGACGACCTCGACCGGGCCGAGAAGGAGCTGGAGAAGCTCACCCACGAGTACGTGGCCGAGATCGACAAGATGCTGGCCCGGAAAGAGCAGGAGCTGCTGGAGGTGTGACCCGGCCGCCTGGCACCCCAACCGGGCGGACGAAGCCATCGGAGAGCAGGGAGCCGCCATGGACGACGACCAGTACGACGAGCACCCCCGGGGCCCGGGCATGCGCTCGCCCAGTCCCTGGCCGGGCCCCGACGACATCGGCGACGACATCGGCGAGGAGATCGGCGACGACATCGGCGAGGAGATCGGCGAGAGCCACCCTGGCTACACCCCGGACCAGCTCGGCGGCGAGATGGGCGACACCGGGGGACAGCTGGAGGACGACCCCTGGAGCGGGGTCTCGGCCCGGCGGGGACCGCGCTCGCCGGCCGAGGGCGTGCGCATCATCGGTGCCGACGAGGCCGCGGCTGCCATAGAGTCAGGACAAGTGACCGCCAAGAAGCCCGAGGACGAGCTGCGTTTCGGCGACGTCCCACCCCAGCCTGCCGGCCCCCGGCCGTCGATCCGGTTCCCCGGGGACGACCCGAGCGCCGTGCCCAAGCCGCCGGTGGCCGGTGACCCCTTCCCACCGCGTGAACCACCGCGCGAATCACCGGCGGCCGAGGCCGCCCGCCGCTGGGACGAGGCCCTGGCTCGCTCGTCGGAGACCCGCAGCCGCTACCGGGCCGGCGTTCTCGGCGAGGGCGGCTACGACGACGACGACGGAGACGGAGACATCTTCACCGCACCGGGCGCGGCGGGCGCCACCGCCCAGGGGCCACCCCCACCTCCTCCACCCCCCCCGGGGGGTGGGTACAACGACCCCGCCTACAACGACCCCGCCTTCGACGACCCGGCTTATGACGACCCGGGGTTCGGCGGCCCGGCCTACGGGGCCCCCGCTTACAACGACCCCGCCTACAACGACCCCGCCTACAACGACCCCGCCTACAACGACCCGGCCTACGGGGCGGAGCCCGGTTACGGCGGGGAACCGGCCTACGGGGCCTACGGCGAAACCGGCGCGCAGGACGGGGACTTCGAGAGCAGTTCGATGCAGCACTGGACCGAGCCCCCCTCGGGCGAGGTGCCCCGCATCCTGATCGGCGACGACGACCTGGCTCCAGAAGAGGACCTGTCGGCCTGGGGCTCGCTGGGCGCCCGGCCCCGGTGGCGGGACCAGGAGGCCGACTGGGAGGACGCCGATTTCAACGAGGGCATCCTGGCCGACGAGGGCCACCGCGTCGGGGCCCTGCGGTCGCAGGTGGACGACTCCGCGCCGTTCTCGTTCGACGACCTCGACGGTGACGACGACGCCCCTCCGCCGCCCCCGGGCTACGGGCCGGGGCCGGCCGCGGGGCGGGCCGCCGCTCCTGGGCGGGCCCGCATCTCGACGGCCTCCGGGGGCCCTGGCGGACCTGGCGGCTCGTCCCGGGGCCCGGGGGGCAGTGGCGGCCGCCGTCCCGCCGACCCTCGGGACACGACCACCCGGGTGGTCACGGGGGCCATCGCCGGGGCCGTCGTCCTGGTGGCCGCGGCCATCGGGCCCGCGGCCCTCGTCCTGCTGGTGGCCGTGGCCCTGACGATGGCGTCGGCCGAGATGTACAAGGGCCTGCGGGCCCGTGGGTACCACCCGGCCACCCTCTTGGGCCTGGTGGGGGCACCCGCGCTGGTGGGCGCCGTCTACTGGAAGGGCATCGACGCCTACCCGCTGGTGCTCGGGCTGTTCGTGGTGTTCACCCTGCTGTGGTACCTGGCCGGGGTGGTCAAGGCCCGGCCGTCGATGAACGTGGCCGTGACGATCATGACGTTCGTCTACGTGGCCTTCCTGGGGTCGTTCGCGGCGCTCATCCTCAAGGGGGGCAGCACCGGCATCCGCATCCTGGTGGGCGCCATCTTGGCCACCGTGGCCTACGACGTGGGCGCCTACTTCGCGGGCCGGTCGATGGGCCGCACCCCCCTGGCCCCGGCCATCAGCCCGGGCAAGACCGTCGAGGGGCTGGTGGGGGCCAGCCTGGCCACCATCTTGGTGTGCCTGGTGATCGTGCGGGCCATCGACCCGTGGGACGGGGGCAAGGCCTTCTGGCTGGCCATCATGGTCTGCTTCGCCGCCCCCCTGGGCGACCTGTGCGAGTCGATGATCAAGCGCGACCTCGACGTGAAGGACATGGGCAACGTCCTGCCCGGCCACGGCGGGGTGCTCGACCGCATCGACGCCATGCTGTTCGTGATGCCGGCCACCTACTACCTCGTCCGCCTCGTCTTCTGAGCTCGTGAAGACCGTCAGCCTGGTGGGCTCCACCGGCTCGATCGGCACCCAGGCGGTCGACGTGGTCCGGGCCGAGCCCGGGCGCTACCGGGTGGTGGCCCTGGGCGCGAACCGGTCGGTCGAGTTACTGGCCCTGCAGGCCAAGGAGCTACGGCCCGAACGGGTGGCCATCGCCGACCCGTCGCGAGCGGCCGACCTGGAGGCGGCCGTGCCCCCGGGTACCGAGGTGCTGGCCGGCCCGGGCGCCCTGGCCGAGATATCCACCGGGGCCGACGTGGTCGTCAACGGCGTGGTCGGGTTCGCCGGCCTGGAGGTGACCCTGGCCGCCCTGGGGGCGGGCCGCCGGCTGGCCCTGGCCAACAAGGAGTCGCTGATCGCCGCCGGCCCGGTCGTGCGCCGGGCCCGCGTCACCCCGGGGGCCGAGATCGTGCCTGTCGACTCCGAGCACTGTGCCGTTCATCAGTGCCTGCGGGCCGCGGGCGGGGCGGGCGCCGGGCGCGCCCTCAGGCGCATCGTGCTCACGGCCAGCGGAGGGCCGTTCCGGGGCCGCAGCCGCCGCGACCTGGAGTCCGTCACCGTCGAGCAGGCCTTGGCCCACCCCACGTGGGCCATGGGCCCCAAGATCACCGTCGACTCCTCGACCCTGATGAACAAGGGCCTGGAGGTCATCGAGGCCCACGAGCTGTTCGACGTCGATTTCGGCTCGATCGACGTGGTCGTGCACCCCCAGTCGGTGGTCCACTCCATGGTCGAGCTCAGCGACGGGGCCACCATCGCCCAGCTTTCCGAGCCCGACATGCGCCTGCCCATCGCCTACGCCCTGGCTTATCCCGACCGCAGCGCGGTGGCCTTCGGCGCCCTCGACTGGTCGAAGGCCCGGGAGCTGACCTTCGAGCCGCCCGACCGCGCCGCCTTCCCGTGCCTCGACCTGGCTTACGAGGCGGGGCGCACCGGGGGGACGGCCCCGGCCTGGCTCAACGCGGCCAACGAGGTGGCGGTGGCCGCCTTCCTCGAAGGGCTCATACCGTGGGCCGCCATTGCCGATGTCATATACGACACGCTGGCAGGCCACGATGGAACAGACCCGACCGGGGTCGACGTTGTCATGGAGGCCGACCGGCTGGCCCGTCTGCAGGCGCGCCAAGCGGTAGAACGGAGAACCCACAGCCAATGAGCCAGACCAGCGAGCGCCCTCCCGTCGAGGCCTCTGACCCCGCGGCCGACCCGAACGCGTCGTCGCCCCTGCGGGCGGTGGCCCTGTTCGTGGGCATGGCCGCCCTCGTGGTGCTCTCGATCGTCAAGGGCGCGTTCCCGGCCATGGCCTTCGTCCTGGCCCTGATCGGCTCGATCATGCTGCACGAGGCCGGCCACTACTTCACGGCCAAGCGGTCGGGCATGAAGGTCACCGAGTTCTTCTTCGGCTTCGGGCCCCGGCTGTGGTCGTTCCGCCGGGGCGAGACCGAGTACGGCGTCAAGGCCATCCCCGCGGGCGGCTACGTGAAGATCATCGGGATGTCCAACCTGGAGAAGGGCATCGACCCGGCCGACGAGCCCAGGACCTACCGCCAGCAGTCCTACCCCCGCCGCCTGACGGTGGCCATCGCCGGCATCGTCACCCACTTTGTCATCGCCTTCCTGATCCTGATGCTGATGTGGACGGTGGTGGGCGTGCCCCGGGGCGACCAGCCCACCCTGGCAGTGGGGTCGATCAGCCGGCTGGCCAGCGGGCCCAGCCCGGCCCAGGAGGCCGGTTTCGAGGTGGGCGACCGCATCGTCTCGGTGGACGGGCGGGTGCTCGGCCAGTGGTCGGAACTGCCCCCGCTGATCCGGGCCAACCCGGGCCGGCCCCTGACGTTCGTGGTCGAGCGGGACGGGCGCCAGCTCACCCTCACGGCCACCCCGGCGTCGACCAACCCGGCCGGGGAAGACGTGGGCTTTCTGGGCGTCGGCTCCCAGGTGGCTATCGAGAAAGTGGGCCCGGTGGCGGCCGCGGGCAAGTCGGTGGCCGACCTCGGGCGGCTGACCACTGGTTCGGTCCAGGCCCTGGGCATGTTCTTCTCGCCCAGCTCGCTCGGCGACTACGGCAACCAGCTCATCGGCGGGGGGTCGTCGGCCAACGAGGATGCCCGGCCCGTGTCGGTGGTGGGGGTCGTGCGCATCGCCGACCAGGCGGCCAAGAGCGGGCTGTTCGAGTTCCTGGCCATCTTGGTGATGATCAACATCTTCGTGGCCATCTTCAACATGGTGCCCCTGCTGCCCCTCGACGGTGGGCACATCGCCATCGCCACCTACGAGCGGGTGCGCTCCCGCAAGGGCAGGCGCCACTACGCCGACGTGCAGAAGATGCTGCCGCTGACGGCCGCGGTGGTGGTGCTGCTGGTGACCCTGGGGCTCACCTCGTTGTGGCTCGACATCGTCAACCCCATAACGAACCCGTTCCAGTAGTGCCCCAGCCCGCACCCGGCCCGTCCCGTTACGGGCGGCGCCCCACCCGCCAGATAATGGTCGGGACCGTGCCCGTGGGCGGGGGCGCGCCCGTCACCGTCCAGTCGATGACCACGACCAAGACGGCCGACGTCGACGGCACCCTGGCCCAGATCTACGCGCTGGCGGCCGCCGGGGCCGACATCGTGAGGGTGACGTGCAACGACGCCGAGGCGGCCGCCGCGCTGGCCATCATGCTGCCCCGGTGCCCGGTGCCGATCGTGGCCGACATCCACTACCAGTACCGCCTGGCCCTGGCCGCCCTGGAGGCGGGGGTGCACTGCCTGCGCCTCAACCCGGGCAACATCCGCAAGGCCGACCAGGTGAAGCTGGTGGCCGAGGAGGCCAAGGCCCGCGGGGTCCCCATCCGCATCGGGGTGAACGCCGGGTCGCTCGACCCCGACCTCTACGACCGCTACGGGGAGGCCACGCCCGAGGCGCTGGTCGAGTCCGCCCAGCGGGAGCTGGGTTACCTGGCCGAGGTCGGGTTCGAGGACGTGAAGATCTCGGTCAAGGCGTCGAACGTCCCCCTGATGATCGAGGCCTACCGCCAACTGGCCGAGGTCACCGACCACCCGCTGCACCTGGGGGTGACCGAGGCCGGCCCCCCGCCCGCGGGCATCGTCAAGGCCACGGCCGGCATCGCCACCCTGCTGGCCGAGGGGATCGGCGACACCATCCGCTACTCGCTGACCGCCGACCCGGTCGACGAGGCCAAGGCCGGCCGCCAGCTCCTGGAGGCCCTCGGGCTGCGGGAGCGCAAGTCGGTCGACCTGATCGCCTGCCCGTCGTGCGGGCGGGCCGAGGTCGACGTGATCCGGGTGGCCCAGGAGGCCCAGGCCGCCCTGGCCGAGCGCAACCTGCCCATCCAGGTGGCCGTCATGGGGTGCGTGGTCAACGGGCCGGGCGAGGCCCGGGGCGCCGACCTGGGTATCGCCGCCGGCCGGGGCAAGGGCCACCTGTTCGTGAAGGGCCAGGTCGTCCGGGTCGTGCCCGAGGCCGACATGGTCACCGCCCTGGTCGAGGAGGCTGAGCGGCTGGTGGCCGAGGGCGCCGAGGCCCGGCTGGCGGCGGCCGACGCCGGGGCCGCCGAGGAGGCCGAGCTCACGCGCCGCCAGCTCATCGACCTCCAAGGCGAAGACGCCAACGCCGTGGGCCAGCGCGTGGAGCTGATCCGCAAGGCGCTGGGGTCTCGGGATGACGGGCCAAGCTAACGACGGGCCCGGCTGCTGCTCCGGCGCCTGGTCAGCAGCTGCCGTCGCCGCCTCGGCTGCCGGTGCCACATCGCCGACAAACCCGACCGACCGTGGGCGGGACCTCGAAGTTGACGCACAGGGCGGCAGGCTATGAGCCCTTTGGCTCAGTAACCGAGCACCTGCACCCGAGCCGGCCTGACCGCGCCGTCATCAGGGCACCATTGTGCCGAGGGGGCTGGGGGTGTGCCGTACTCCGGGCCTCTCGTCAGCACTGGCCGATGGTGTGGCCACCCACGGTGTTGCCGCTGACCTCGGGCGGGGGTGCGTTGCCCTGACACAACAGATGCCCACCGATGACATTGTCCATGATCCGCTGATGGGCGGCCACCTGGTTGTTGACGTACGTGAGCGTGCCGCCGATGGTGTTACCGAGGCAGAAGTCCTGGTCTGTCCCGATGAAGAGTTGCTGGACGCCGACCGTGTCGCGGACGATCAGCGATCCGCCGATCGCGCTGCGGCACAGGCCGAACGCGAGCACCCCGTCGACCGGCTGGGGCCGGCGGGTGACCACGTTGTGGGTCACGTGGTTGTCCTGAAGGATCTGGACCGAGGCGTCGGTGGCCAGGATCGACCCGTTGACGGTCGAGCGGTTCACGACCAGCCGGGAGCCGGGGCTAACCGTAATCGTGCCGAACACCTCTGAGTTCTGGATCCTGCACACCTCGCCGGTGGGCACTACCAGATCGCTGTGGATCGTCTCTCCGAAGTGGTCTTCGGTGCACTCGAGCGGTTCGGCCACGGCGGTCCCTGCCCAGGAGAGCGTCGTCACCAGCAGGATGACCACTGCGGCGCCTACTCGCCATCTCGCCATCGCCGGCCTCCCTCGATCCTCGCCAGACAACCAAGCTAACCAGCAGCGGCCCCCCATTCAACGCCCTCCACCTCTTGACGTGCAGCGGCGTCGGCAGGGTGCCTCGACCTGACCGGCGCGGGCGGACGGATCGTCCCCCGGACGTCGCAGCGCCGTCGCGAGCTGCCGTCGCCGCCATCGACCAGTGGGCGGAGGGGACGAGCCGAGGGCGCCGGGGCCCGGACCGGCCGGCCGGGACCAGCCGTCGGCGGCCAGTTCAGTAGCGCGACGCCTGGAGGCGGAACAGCTCGGCGTAGCGGCCGCCGGCGGCCAGCAGGTCCTCGTGGGAGCCCTGCTCGGTGACCCGTCCCTCGTGTACGACCACGATCAGGTCGGCCATGCGCACGGTCGAGAACCGGTGCGAGACCAGCAGCGTCACGGGCCGGGCGCCGGCCCCGTTCCCGTCCGTGGCCAAGGACATGGCCGCGAAGCGTTCGAAGACCTCGTGCTCGGCCCGGGGGTCCAAGCTGGCGGTGGGCTCGTCGAGCACCAGCAGGGCGGGACCGGGGCGCATCAGCCCCCGGGCCAGGGCGACCCGCTGCCATTCCCCCTCGGAAAGGTCGACGCCCCCCTCGAACGTGCGCCCGAGCTGGGTGTCGAACCCGGCCGGAAGGCGGTCGATGACCCGGTCGGCGCCCGCTCGCTCCGACGACGAGCTCACCCGGGCCAGGTCGTCGACGGCCACCAGGTCGCCCACGCCCACCGCCTCGCGGGCCACCAACTGGAAGCGCACGAAGTCCTGGAAGGCCACGCTGGTGGCCGCCCGCCAGCCGTCGAGGTCGATGTCGCGCAGGTCGACGCCGTCGACCAGCACCCGGCCCCCGGTGGGGTCGTAGAACCGGCACAGGAGCTTGACCAGGCTGGTTTTGCCGGCCCCGTTCTCACCCACCAAGGCCACCGTCGAGCCCGCCGGCAGGTGCAGGCACACGTCGGTCAGGACGGGCTCGGACGTGCCCGGGTAGGTGAAGTCGACGTGGTCGAAGACGATGCCGTCGGCGATGACAGCCGGGGCGGGCACGGCCCGCTCGGGGGGCGGCGCCACCACCGAGGCCCGGTAGTCGAGCAGCCACAGGTAGCGCTCCCCGGTGAAGGACAGCTCGGCCAACCACGCCGCCTGGCGGGTGGCGCCCGACAGCTCGCCGATGGCGCTGCGGGCCACCTGGACGGTCAGGGCCACGTCGCCCAGGCTGGCCCGGCCCCGCATGGCCAGCCACCCGGCGTAGGCCACCGCCCCCGACAGGGCGGCCCCGTAGAGGGCGCCGGCCACCACGCTGGTGCGGGCCCGCACGAGCTGGTCGCGGAACAGCAGCTTTATCGTGCGCTCGGTGATCTCCCGGTGGCGGGCCAGCAGCTCGGGCCCGAGGTTGAACAGCCGCACCTCCTTGGCGGCCAGGGGCTCGGTGGCCAGCGTGAGGTAGTGCTGGGCCAGCCGCTCGTCGGGGGCGGTGCGGTCGTAGCGGGTGAAGTGGCGGCGGTAGGCCCGGTACTGCAGGGCCACGCCCGGGGCGGCCACCACCGGCATGAGGGCCAGCAGGGGGTGGACGGTGGCCAGCAGGACGACCGCCCCCACCAGGCCGAACACGATCGTGGCCAGGCCGTTGAGGTTGACGAAGGCGAAGTAGGGGACGTAGCTGCGCTCGCGCACGAGCTTGACCTTGTCGGCGAACTCGGGCCGTTCGAGGTGCTCGAGACCGGCCGCCCCGGCGGCCACCTCCATGAGCCGCTCCTCCACGGCCTGGCTGACCCGCTCGCCCAGCTCGGCCTGCCACAGGCCGCTCGACAGGTCGGCTACGACCCTCGACACCACGATGATGGCCAGCCCGATCAGGCCCGTGAGCCAGGCCCGGCCGGCGTCGCCGTCGGCCACGGCGTCGACCACCAGCTTGAGCGTCAGGGCCGAGGCCGTGGTCAGCAACCCGTAGACGACGGCCGCTGCGAGCAGGGCGGCCGCCCGCTCCCGGGCCTCCGACCAGGCCAGGCCGATGAGCACCCCCAGCACCTTGCCCACGGGCCGGCGGGCCGGGGGCGGGCGGTCGTTCACTCCAGCGCCCCGGTCATGTTGTAGTGGCTGGACTGCAGCCCGTAGAGGGTGGCGTAGCGGCCGCCGGCGGCCACCAGCTCCTCGTGGGAACCGTCCTCGACGACCCGGCCGCCGCCCAGCAGGACGATGCGTTCGGCCATGCGCACGGTGGAGAACCGGTGGGACACCAGCAGCGTGGTGGCCCCCCGGCTGAGCTCCGCGAAGCGGTTGTAGAGGTCGTGCTCGACGCGCACGTCGAGGCTGGCCGTGGGTTCGTCGAGCACGAGCAGGTCGGCCCCCCGCCCGATGCGGGCCATGACGGCCCGGGCCAGGGCCACCCGCTGCCACTCGCCCCCCGACAGGTCCACGCCCCCCAGGTCGCGGGCCAGCACCGTGGCCCAGCCGTCGGGCAGCGAGGCGATCAGCCGGTCGACGCCCACGGCCCGGGCCGCGGCGTCCAGCAGGTGGGGGTCGGTGGCGGCCGCCGTGCCCGCGGCCCCGAAGCCGATGTTGTCGCGCACCGGGAGCTCGTAGCGCACGAAGTCCTGGAAGATGACGGCCAGGCGGTCCCGCAGGGCGGCCAGGTCGAGGTCGCGCACGTCGGTGCCGTCGAGGGTGATGCGCCCCTCGGTGGGGTCGTAGAAGCGGGCCAGGAGCTTGATGAGGGTGGTCTTGCCCGTGCCGTTCTCGCCCACCAGGGCCAGCGACGAACCGGCCGGCACCCACAGGTCGAGCCCGTCGAGCACCACTCTGTCGGTCCCCGGGTAGCGGAAGGACACGCCTTCGAAGCGGATGCCCCGCTCGGGGGGCTCGGCCACCGGCTGGGCCGCGGGGCGCACCTCGAGGCGGGGCTCGGTGCGGGCCAGGTCCAAGATGCGCACGGCCGAGGGCAGGTAGAAGCTGTTGCGCCGGGCCTGGCCGACCGACTGGGCGGTGGCCATGACGGCCGCCACCAGAGCGGTGGTGGCCGTGGCCGCGGCCGTGAAGGTGCCCACGTCGGTGCGGCCGTCGATGGCCGCCCCGAGCATGGTGGCGTAGGCGAAGGACATGGCGGCCAGGGCAGCCACGTTGAGCGCCACCAGGATGGCCATGGTGCGCCGGCGGGAGGCCCACATCTCCCGCACCCCCTCCAGCCAGTGGCGGCGCTGGCGGCCGACGGCCCACCGGCCCAGGCCGAACACCCGCAGCTCCTTGCCGCTCTCGCGGTCGACGGCCAGGTCGCGGTAGTAGTCGGCCCGGCGGGCGTCGGGCGAGCCCCGCCAGCGGGCCAGCCCCACCACCGCCTGGAAGCGCCAGTTGGCCACGGCTGCGGGCAGGCAGGCGACCAGGACGACCACCGGCACCCACAGGGCGAACGTGGCCGCCACCGCGGCCATGGCCGCCACCAGGGCGAACTGCTGGAACACCCCGACCATGGCCTGGAGGGTGTGGACGGGGCCGAACCCGATCCAGCCGGCCACCTGGAGCTGGTCGCGGAACGACGGGTCCTCGAACCAGGCCAGGCCGGGCAGGGCCACGGTGGCGGCCATCAGGCGGCGGGCCAGGTAAGCCTCGAAGCGGCGCTGGAGGCCGAACAGCACGGCCTGGGACACAGGGCCCACGACCTGGGTCACGAACACGGCCAGGGCGATGAGCACCAGGGCGCGGCGCACGGTCTGGCCCGGGGCCGACGAGGCCCCCAGCTCGACGGCCTCGGGCAGGGCCCGCAGGAACCGGCCCGTCTGGGCCACGACCAGGGCGGGGGCCACGCCCTGGACCAGCGTGAGCCCGGCCAGCGTGGCCGACAGGAGGGGGGAGGAGCGCCACACCAGCCCCAGGCCCCGGATGGCGGCGGCCGTCTCCTCCCTGGCGGTGACCCCGTCGGCCACCCGGTTCCCGGCTGCGTGCCCACTGGCCACGGCCAGAACGTAGGCGTTGGCCGGCACCTCCGACGGCCCCGGGCCGGCCCCGGACGCGCGCTGGCCGCCTGGTTGGTAGAACCGGGAGGCCATGGACGCCGAGATCCGCAACCCCGGGGCCGACGAGTTGGATGCCGTGGTGGCCACGGTGGAAACCAGCTGGGGCTACCACGCCGGCCCCGAGGAGCGGGAGGACGCCCGCGCCCTGGCCGACCTGGGCCGCACGTGGGTCGCCTTCGAGGGCACGGCCCCGGTGGGGGTGGCGGCCGCCCTAGCCTTCGAGCTGACCATGCCGGGCGGGGCGGCGGTGGCCGTGTCGGGGCTGACCGAGGTCGGTGTCCTGCCCACCCACCGCCGCCGGGGGCTGCTGTCGGCCCTCATGGCCCGCCACCTCGACGACTGCCGGGGGCGGGGCGAGGTGGCCTCGGTCCTGATCGCCTCCGAGGCGGCCATCTACCCCCGGTTCGGCTACGGCCCGGCGGTCACCGCCCAGTCGGCCACTATCGACCCCCGGCGGGCGGCCTTCGCCCCCACGGCCCCGGGCCAGTCGGGCCGGATGACCCTCCTGGGGCCCGAGGATGCCGCGGCTGTGGTGCCCGCCGTCTACGACGCCTACCGGCGGTCCCAGCCCGGGGAGGTCAGCCGCAGCCCGGCCTACTGGGACGTGCTGCTACGCGACCGCGAGCGCTGGCGGGACGGGGCTGGGCCCCGGTTCGTGGCCGCCCACGAGGGTGGCGGGGGCTTCGACGGGTATGCCTTCTACCGGGTCAAGGCGGGCTGGCCCCTGGGCTTGCCCGCCTTCGAGATGAGCGTCGAGGAGGTGGTGGCCACCACCTCCGAGGCCCGGGCCGCGCTGTGGCGCTACCTGCTGGGCGTCGACCTCGTCGTCAGCCTCGACGCCTGGAGCCTGCCCACCGACGAGCCCCTGCGGTCCATGCTGGCCGACCCCCGGGCCCTGGGCGTAACGGCCGTGCGCGACCTGTTGTGGGCCCGGCTGTGCGACGTGGGGGCGGCCCTGGCGAGCCGCGCCTACGGCGGGCCGGGGGCCGCCCTGGTCCTGGACGTGACCGGGGAGGGGCGCTTGCGGTTGGACGCCGGGCCCAGCGGGGCCGAGTGCCGGCCCGCGCCGGCGGCGGTGGCTGACCTGTCGGTGGCTGCGGCCGACCTGGCCGCCGCCTGGCTGGGAGCCACCTCGTGGACCGTGCTGGCCCGGGCGGGCCGAGCGGTCGAGCACACGGCCGGGGCGGTGGAGCGGGCCGCCCGCCTGTTCGCCACCGACCCCCCTCCGCACTCGGTCACCGACTTCTGAACGGTGAAATAGGCGTCACCGCTGCGGGGGTCGGCCTGGGTATACTCTCTCCCGCTCGACCGTTCGAAAGTAGGTGCTGACCAGTGCGTGGGCGCGAGAGCCCACGCATTTGTATTTCGTCACGAGAGGAGGCCCGTGCGCAGCGACAACGTGAGCGAGCGGGTGCGCGTTCTCGTGGCCCCCGCCCTCGAACAGGCCGGGTTGACCCTCTACGACGTGGACCGCACCGGCGGTGACGGCAACACGGTCCTGCGGGTCACCGTCGACCGGCCGGGTGGCGTCGACCTCGACGCCATCAGCGAAGCCACCGAGGTCGTGTCCGGCGTGCTCGACGCCGAGCCCGACGCCATCGCCGGGCGTTACCTGCTCGAGGTCTCCAGCCCCGGCATCGAGCGCCCGCTGCGCCGCCCCGAGCACTTCCGGGGCGCGGTGGGCGCCACCGTGAGCGTCAAGACACGTCCGGGCCACGAAGGGGAGCGCCGCTTCGAAGGCGTCCTCGAAGCGGCCGGTGACGCCGAGGTCACCATCGCCGGCCGCACGATCGCCTACGCCGACATCGACTCTGCCCGCACCCGCTTCGTGTGGCCCCAGCCGCGCCAGCCCAAGAGAAAGGCGGCCGCCCAACGATGACGACCAACTTCGAACTGATGGAGGCGCTCCAGGTCATCGAACGGGAGAAGGGGATCTCGGTCGAGGCCCTGCTGGAGGCCCTGGCCAACGCCCTGGTCTCGGCCTACAAGCGCATGCCGACGGCCGCCGAGGAGGCGTTCGTCACGATCGACCCCGACACCGGCGAGATGCACGTCTACGCCCAGGAGCTCGACGAGGACGGCAACGTCACCCGCGAGTGGGAGGACACGCCGTCGGACTTCGGGCGCATCGCCGCCCAGACGGCCAAGCAGGTCATCCTCCAGCGCATCCGCGAGGCCGAGCGGGAGATGAAGTACGAGGAGTACGCCGGGCGCGAGGGCGACATCGTCACGGGGATCATCCAGCAGGGCGACAGCCGCTACACCCTGCTCGACCTCGGCAAGGTCGAGGCCCTGCTGCCTCAGGCCGAGCAGGTGCCCTACGAGCGCTACGACCCCGGTACCCGGCTCAAGGCCTACATCGTCGAGGTGCGCAAGACGTCGAAGGGCCCCCAGATCGTGGTCAGCCGCACCCACCCGGGCCTGATCATGCGCCTGTTCCAGCTCGAGGTCCCCGAGATCTCCGACGGCGTCGTCGAGCTCAAGGCGGTGGCCCGCGAGCCCGGGCACCGCACCAAGATCGCGGTGTGGTCCAACGACCCCAACGTCGACCCGGTGGGGGCGTGCGTGGGTGCCCGGGGGGCGCGCGTGCGCATGGTCATGAACGAGGTGAGGGGCGAGAAGGTCGACATCGTGCCCTTCTCCGAAGACCCGCCCGAGTTCGTGATGAAGGCCCTCTCGCCGGCCAAGGTGAAAGAGGTCCGCATCGACGAGTCCACGGGTGCGGCCGAGGTGATCGTGCCCGACTACCAGCTCTCGCTGGCCATCGGCAAGGAGGGCCAGAACGCCCGGCTGGCGGCCCGCCTCACGGGCTGGCGGGTCGACATCAAGAGCGAGAGCCAGCTGGCCGAAGAAGAGGCGAGCTACGCCGAGCAGGACTGGGCCGAGGGCGAGTGGGTCACCGACGACTCGGGCGAGATGGTCTGGAAGCCGGCCGACGGCTCCGAGACGGTCACCGCCGACCAGTGGTCCTCGGGCGACCCCGAGCCCGGTGAGCCCGCCGGTGGCGCCACCGCGGGGGCCGCCGCTGCCCCTGAGGGCGAGGCGCCCGGTGCGCCCGACCAGGCCGTCACCGCCCCCGATCCCGAGCCGGGGCCAGGGCGGGCCGACGTGAACGGCGCCCCAACCGGGGAGGCACCGCCCCCGGCCGGCGGGGAGGCCGGTGGGGCTGGGGACGGACAACAACGGGTCCGGGGCGCGCCCAGGGGCCGCCGAGGGGACGGGCGGGCCAGCCCAGGCCCCGGCCGTGGCCCAGGCCGAGGGCGCGGGCGACGGGGAGAAGTCGGCATAGCCCCGCGCCGCACCTGCATCGGGTGCCGGCGGGTCGCGGGCCCGTCCGAGCTGGTGAGGGTGGTCGCCGGGGAAGGCGGGGCGCTCGTCGAGGGCCGTCACCTGCCAGGCCGGGGGGCCTGGCTGTGCGCCGGTTCACCCGCGTGCGTGACCGCTGCGGCCCGCCGCCGGGCCTTTGCCCGGGCCCTGCGGGCCGACATCTCCCAGGAGGCGATCGCCGCCTTGCAGTCGAGTGCGGCGGATCGTGCGAGGATGGAGGGGTTCGGGTCGTCCCGTTCGGCGGCTGGATGACAGGCAACCCGGTTCGACATGAGGATCGGGAACCGCGCTCGGGAAGGGCCCACAGGCCCCATCGGGACAGTGACAGGGAGGAAATACCGCAGCTTTGGCAGCCAGGATCCGGCTCTACGAGTTGGCTCGCGAGCTCGGGCTCTCCAACAAGGAGACGCTCGACCTCTGTGTCGCGCTCGGCATCGGAGTCAAGAGCCACTCGTCGAGTATCGAGGACGCCCAGGCCGACCGGGTCCGCCGCAAGGCTGACCGCGAGGGCCTGCGCCGGGCCGTCCAGCCCGAGGAGCCCAAGGCGGAGCCCGCAGCCGACGCCGGGGCCCAGCCCGGAGGCCGCCCGGCGGGCGACTCCCGCCGCCTGGTAACCAGCTCGCCTTCGAGCGATCACGGCGACCAGGCCCGAGGCGGGGGCGGCCGTCCCATGGCCGCGGCCGGCCAGCCCGGGGCACCGAGCGGGAACGCCACCAGCTTCTCGCCTGACCACGGGGCGGGCACGACCGCGCCCCGGCCCGGCGCAGGGCCCGGCTCCGTAGGCGGCCACGCCGCACCGACGCCCCCGTCCGGCGCCGGCCCGTCTTCGGGTGGCCAGCCCGCGGGCGCGGGGCAGCCCGGCCAGTCCGGGGCCTCAGGGCCCTCGGGGCCGCCCAGCCCAGCCCAGGGTGCCCCGGGGCAGGCGGCATCGCCAGGCCCGGCAGCCACCCAGCCCGGCGCGGCCGGGCCCGGCGCGGTACAGACCGGTTCGGTCGCCCAGGCGGGCCCCGCCGGCTCCGCCGCTGGGCCCCAGGGCCCGTCGTCGGCTCCTGGCGGGGCCGGCCCCACCCCGGCGGGCCAGACCGGCCAGACAGTGGCGGCAGCCCCCCATACCGGGCACACCGGCCCGACCGGCGCCGTGGCCCAGGCGGGACGGGGGCCCGAAGAGCCG
>JBFMCT010000053.1 GCA_040754375.1 Actinomycetota bacterium | reverse complement strand
CCCGCCCGCGGGCGCCCGGGGCGTTCACCGGGCCCCCGCGGGACGGCCGAGCCGGCCGTGCTGGCGCTGGCCGGGACCGACGCGGGGCCGCCGCCCGGCCAGCTCGGGGTCGAAGGACTCCGGCGGCTCTTTCAGCTCACTGGCGGCCAGGACCACGCTCATGGCCACGAACACAGCCGCGCCCACCACCAGCACGGCGCTGCGGCCCACCCCCCGGGCCGATCCTGCGGCCCAGGCGGCGGCCATGAAGGCGGCCGAGGCCAGGTGAGGCCCCACCAACAGGTAGCCGTCGCGGCCCCGGGTCTTGCGGGTGATCAGGTAGGCGTGGTGGCGGCTGCGGACCACGTCGGCCAACGCCAGCACCACGTAAGGCCACTTGGCGAAGCGCAGCACGCCCGAGCGCAGGTGGAGCCCGGCCTCGACCCTGGGGTTGAGGAAGAACCGCTGGCGGTAGAGCTCGCAGGCCTGGAGCACGGCCACCAGGGCCAGGGCCTTGGTCATCACCGCCCCCGAGAAGGCGCCAGCCGGGGCCCCGGTGACCAGCAGGTAGGCCAGCAGCCCGATGCCGAAGGCCGTTCCCAGCCCGCTCAGGTAGTGGAGGCCGTGGCAGAAGCCCACCACCCGCTCGACCCGTCCCAGGCGGGAAGCCACCTTGGGGTACCAGCGGAACTTCACGTCGAGCACCGACCGGGCCCACCGGCGCTGCTGGCGCAGGTAACCGGGCCAGTCAACGGGCACGAGCCCCTGGGCCAGGGTCTCGGGAACGTAGACGCCCCTCCACCGGGTGGCCCGGTAGTAGACGGTCACCAGCAGGTCGTCGGCCTCGTGGGGGGCGAAGCCCCCGACGTCGCGCAGGGC
Source organism: Actinomycetota bacterium (assembly GCA_040754375.1). Taxonomy (NCBI): domain Bacteria; kingdom Bacillati; phylum Actinomycetota; species Actinomycetota bacterium. The sequence goes on along the minus strand of JBFMCT010000053.1, from coordinate 16,718 downwards.
AACCGTGCGGTGGGCGGTGTGGCACCCGGTGACGATGGGGTACCCGAGGGCGTAGCTCGTCATCTGGGTCGACGAGTAGTAGGCGTAGGTCTCCTCGGCCGCGCCCCGGGCCACGAAGCCGGCGGACTGGTTGTAGTACACCTGGGCGGCCTGCACGTAGCCGATCCCGGGATCATCGAAGTACCCGAGCACCCGTTCGAGGAAATGGGTCTCGGGGATGTGGTCGGGGTCGAAGTTGACGATCACGTCGTAGCGGTCGTAGGCCTCTTCCTCCAACCAGGCGTTGTAGTTGCCGTGCTTGGTGCGGGCCTCGAAGGGCCCTTGGGCGCACTGGTAACCCGGGTGGTGCCGGCGGGTGAAGTGGTGGGCACCGAGGCGCCGGCACAGGGCCCGGACCTCGGGCGCGTCGCCCTCGTCGAGGACCCACGTCTCGTGGGGGTAGTCCATGGCCACCAGAGCCTCGACCGTGAGCGCGAGCATCTCGATCGGCTCCGAGCCGGGGACGAAGGTGGTGGCCACTCCGACCTTGAGCCCGGGCGACGGGGGCCGGTGGACGGGCCGGCGCATGAGGGGGAGGAGCAGCCAGCGGGCGCCGTACATGGCCAGCCCGACGGCCGCCAGGGCGGTAATGACCACCCCCACCGCCGGCCGCTCAGCCCATACCGCGTCGGCCGACCATGACCGGAAGGCCCACAGCCCGGTCCACCCGGCGAGCACGGTGAGCCCGGTGTAGATGGGTAGGTCCCACCACCGGAACACCCGCTGGCGGGTGACGGCGACATCGGCCGACTGGGTCCTCATGGCTGGCCCCTGACCACCCCAGGCGGGGCATCGACCGGACAACGGACGGCGGACGCGGTCACAGCACCACCGGCCAGACGAGCACGGCCCCCACGGTCGCCAGCGAGTGGCCCAAGGCCGGGCCGAGGACCGAACCTGATCGCTGGTAGGCCCACCCGAAGACCAACCCGGCGCCTGCGGCCGCCACCACGGCCGACGCCGACCGGCTGGGCACGTAGACGGCTGTGAAGGCCACGGTCGCCAGGGCGAGGGCGGCCCGAGCGCCCCAGGCCCGCTGGGCGCAAGCCAGCAGGAGCCGGCGGAAGAGCACTTCTTCGGTGACGGCCGCGAACGCGATCAGAGCCAGGGCGGCGGCCACGAACCCGGCCTCGGTGGCGAACGTGAACTGATCGCGTCCCGCCCCGGCCAGCGCCCCGGCCGCCAGCCCGGCCAAGACCGGCGCCCAGACCGCCCTGTCCCGGTAGGCGGCGTCTGACCGGACGGCCCCGGCCAGCGCCCACGGCGGCTCCCGCAACACGACCGCTCCCCGCCCCGCCCCCCGCGGCTGTGCGTTGGCCCGGGACGGCCCGCGCCGGCCCGCGCCGGCCGCCCAGGGTGTGAGCCCGGGTACGTGGCGGGCGAGGAGCAGGCCGGCGGCCAAGACGGGGGCGCCCAGCACGACGGCCCGAAAGCCGGGGGCCCCGGGCCCGACGGGGACGGTGAGGGTCACCAGGCGCATGGCCCCGATCAGGGCGACGACGACGGCCACCTCTCCGTTCCCGCCCCACGGCGACCGGCCCGACAGTCCCCGGGTGGCAGGACGGGCGAAGGCGGCCACGTTCACGGCCGCGAGGACGAGCACGGCGTGCACGGCGGCGCCCGCGGGCACCGACACGAAGGCGGTGACCAGTTCGGCCCCGACCAGGCCCAGCAGCAGCCCCAGTCCGCCGATGGCCCAGGGCCCGGCGGCCTGACCGGCCTTGGCCCCGGAGCCCTGGGTGGAGGGCGCGACCTTCATCACAGGCTGAGCTGGTCGAAGCGGACGACGACGACGGCCACGAAGGCCACGAACAGCGGCAGGGAGACGGCGTCGGCCGCCCGCAGCCGGCCCGGGCCGTGCTCACCGCGAGCCGCGCCCAGCACCTCGCGCTGGGCCAGCAGGACGAGCAGGACCGTGCCGATCAGCAACCCGGCCGTGACCGAGACGGTCCGGACGGGGCTGGCGGCGAAGTACTCAATCGCCGAACTGTCGAGCAGTGAGCTCACTGTCCACCTCCTCCTCGGGAGCGGGGCCGGGACCGGGGGCGGCCCCCGGCGGCCGGCGGGCGGGCACGCCCATCACCACCGCCATGAAAGCCAGGACCACGAGCACGGCCGCCGGGGACGAGGACCAGCCCGTCCACACCATGGCCTGGGCCACGGCCATGGTCACCGCCACGCTCACGGCCAGCGCCACGGACACGGCCATGAGCGGGTCGGCCACGCGCAGGCGGGCGACCACGGCCGCCCCCGGCCCGCAGGCGAAGAAGGCCGTGACCAGGACCGGCCGGACCGTGCCCCCAGTGCCGGACTGGTACATGGCCAGCACAGCCAGGCCGGCCGCAAACGACCCGGCCGCGAACGGACCGCCCGCCACCCGCGGACCGCCCGCCACCCGCGGACCGCCCGCCACCCGCGGACCGGCTGCCACCCGCGAACCGGCCGCGAACCACCCGCCCCCGGGCCCACCGGACTTGGGCCGGCCCGTCATGGGGACACCCCCCCGGGGTGGTGGATGACCACCGCGTCCCGGTTGCGGAAGGCCACGACCGTCTCGCCGGTGGACGCCAGCAGGTGTTCGACCTCGGCCGTCCAACCCGGGGGCCGCCCCTCGATGAGCTCGCCGTGGGCCTCCTGGCTCCGGGTGATGAGCAGGTAACCGGGTCGGCCGTCGTCGGTGGTCATGTAATCGAGCACCTCGTGGGCCTCGTCGAGGTGGTTGGCCGGCACCGAGCCGATGTAGGAGTACGTGTCGATGTCGCGATGGCGCCACGGCAGCGACGAGTTGAGGGCCACCACTCGGCTCCGGGGCGGCGCGTTCTCGTACACCCACTCGACGGCCGCCACCTCGTCCTGGGTGAACGACTCGAACCGCTCGTTGCCGTAGCGGACGACGAGGAAGGACAGGGCCATGGCCCCGCTGGCCGCCGCGGCCACGGCCATCGTGCCCCGGCCCGGCCGCGTGCCCGGGGCCAGCTTCTCGGGGAAGAAGGCCAGGGCAGCCAGCAGGGCGGCGAAGGGCAGGGCCAGCAGGTAGACCCGCAGCATGATCTCGCCCCCGTAGCTCTGCAGGGCCACCAGCGAGAACGGGGCGGCCATGAGCAGCAGGTGCGGCCACGGGACCCGGCGCCGCCGCCGGTAGGACCGTACGGCGCCCACCAGGGCCACGGCCCACAGGGCCAGGGCGGCCACCACCCGAAGGCGGATCACGAACACGTGCCCGTCGTTGCCGGCCAGGCGCTGGCCCACCCCCGACTGGATGGCCCCGGTGATGCGCCCTATGCCTCCGGTGACATCGGCCAAGTGGCCCCGCCAGTAGGGCTCGGCCGCGAAGCTGAGCCAGGCCAGGGCACCGGCCAGGAACAGCACGGGCAGGAGCCGGAGCACGCAGCGCTGGCCCAGGACGAGCGCCGCGGTGGCGGCCACCAGGGCGAAGGGCGTGAGCTGGTGGGACACCACGCTGGCCGCGAAGGCGGCCAGGACAACGACCACCAGGGCGGCTCTCGTCCCCGGCCCGGCCGGCTGCACCGGTACCTCCAGTGACCCGGTGCCGGGCAGCCACGGTGCCCTGCCGGTGTCGGTCGGGCGGAACCAGGTGAGCAGCACGGCCAGGATCACGGCGTAGAGGACGAAGTTGAGGGCCTGGGGTGAGAAGTAGTCCTGGCCCACCCAGTTGGCCACGCAGAAGGTCCACAGCGCCGTCCAGTGGGCCCGGGGCTCGGCGTCGGCCACCCTCACGAGGATGGCCACCGGGGCCAGGGCCACCAGGTTGAACACGACCGGCGACCAGCGCACGAACCACAGGGCGCTGTCGAGACCGGCCACCCGTTCTACCAGGGCGGCGGCCGTGAAGAACCCGGGCCAGCTGAAGCGGGCGTCGAGCAGCGGGAGCGTGGCGTTGTGCTCGGCGATGTGATCGGTGAACCCGGCGTGGATCCACGACGTGGGGAAGCGGGGGACGGCTTCCACGACCGACACCACGCCGTGGAGGAACACCACAGCGGCCACCAGGTAGGCCCACAGCAACCGGGCACGAGGCTCGCCTCGGCCCAGCTCGGTGAAGAACCCGGCGGTCAGCACGGCCACTGCCGCGAAGAAGCTCAGGGGAAGGGCCGACACCAGCCCGATGTCGGTGAGCCCGCCGAGGTCGACTCTGGGCAGCGACCACAGCCACAGGGCGGTCGCCACGCCCAGGGCGACCAGCGGTGCGGGCCCGGTCCGGGGTTGGGGACCGGGGGGGCGGGGGGCGTCCGCGGCCGTCCGGGCCAGCGTCGTCGTGCTCACTGGTCCGCCGCCTCGAGGGGTCGTGCCCGAGTGGCCTCCAGCAGGCGGGGGACGACGAACAGGGCGACCACCACTTGGCCCACGAGGCTGGCAGCCCCCGCCCCGGCCAGGCCGGCGGCGGGCACGAGTACGGCCGCCGCCCCCAGCACGAGCACGGCCTGACCGGCCTGGACGGCGGCGATGCAGCCCACCCGACGCTGGGCGCGGCAGACACCCACGTAGAGGGTGGACAGGGCACGGGGGACCGTGGCCAGCCCCAGCAGGCGCAGGGTGGTGGCACTCTCGCTGGCGTACCCGGCCCCGAAGGGGACGAGGACCAGGGGGGCCAGTACGACGGTGACCGCGGCCAAGGGGACGACCAGCGACAGCGCCCGCCGTACGACGGTGGCCGCCATCTCGGCCAGGCGCCCTTCGTCGCGGGCCGACTCCACGATCAGCGACGTGGCCAGGTTGCCGGCCAGGAGGTCGATGGTCGTCACGATCACCCACGGCACGTAGAACCGGGCCCCTTCGACCGAGCCCAGCAGGGCCACGACGAGCAGGGGCATCAGGGTGAGCAGGGCCTGGGCGAACACGGACCCCGCGTAGTCGCCGCCCACGAAGCGGGCCAGGGCCCGAGGCGAGAGCAGTGGTGTCGTGGCCGGTTGGGCGGCCGCGTGAGCGGGGATCAGCCGGCCGAAGAGCAGCCAGGTGACCGGGACCACGGCGATGGCCGCCGGGAGCGTCCACGAGGCGAACACGGCGGCCGCCGAGCCCCCAGCCAGCCCCACCAGGAGGCCGAGCTTGGCCAGGCCGAACAGGCCGTTCTCCACCGGCACCCACACGGCCCGGCCCACGGCCGTCAGGGCGCTGTCCTGGATGACGAAGAGGCACCAGGCCACCGCCGCTCCCACGAAGGCGGCCCCGAACCAGGGGCTGGCCAGAAGGGGGCTGTCGGCCGGCGCCCACCACCGGGCGGTGGCCACGGCGGCCGTGCCCAGGACCACCGCGGCTGCCGCCGCGGTGGCGTAGGCCCCGCCCAGGAGGGCCGCGCTGTGACGCCCGGCCACGGGTAGGAAGCGGGTGATGGCTCCCATGAGGTTGAGCTGGGAGACGCCGGCCACGAACAGCAGGGCGGACACGGCTGCCGAACCGGCCCCCACTGCGCTGGGTGGGAACAGGCGGGCGGCCAGCACCCAGTACCCCAGCCCGAGCACGGCCGTGACGGCCGTGTTGGCCATCAGGGCGTAGCCGTTGCGCAGCAGGGCGGTGCCACCGGCCGGGCCCGCGGCCCCCGGCCGGACGGGGGCGGGACCGACGGCCGTCCGCGGTGTAGGCATGGGACCGGCGCTCACGGGCCCCTCCTGGCCGCCCGCACGCCCAGCTCGCGCCCTCGGCCGGCTACCTGGCCCGGCCCTTCTCCCGGGCCGCGCCCTGTCGAGCGGGCGCTCACCGGGGGCCGCTCCCGGCTCGGTGCTGCCATGTGCCGTGGGCGTAGCCCGCCCCGGCCACGGCCACCCCGGCGGCGATCGACGCGGCCCGGCCCAGGCACTCGATGCGCCGTTCGGTGGCGGCCGCCGCCAACGACCGGGCCATGCCCGCGGGCAGGGTGCGGACCACGTAACCCCGCTCGGTGGCCAGGGCCGCGTCCTGGCCCCGGGCGGCTGCCACCATGGCCTTGGACTGCCCTTCGGCGAAGCACCGCCGGCGGAAGTAGGCCCACGAGGACCGGGCGGCCGGCACCTCGTGGTGCACGACGGCGTCGGGTTCGTAGACGATGCGCGCCCCTGGCCACCGCTGGTTGACCCGGATGCACAACTCTGTCTCCTCACACCCCACAGGCTTGGTCCCCAGGCGGCCGATCCCCGGGGTGAAGGTCCCGACGGCGTCGAAGACGCCCCGCCGGAAGCTCATGTTGCAGCCCGTCAGGTTGCGGACGCTCTGGCGTCCTTGGGGCATCCCCCGGTAGCTGCACCCCACCACCCAGTCGAACTCCTCGGGCCACCACCGGGGCCGGGCGTCCTCCCAGGCGGGCAGGGCGCGCCCCCCGACGGCCACCACCTCGGGCTCGCGGTAGGGGGCGGCCAGCCGCACCAGCCAGTCGGGGTCGGCCACGGCGTCGTCGTCGAGGAAGGCCACCACCGGCCCCCGGGTGGCCGCGATGCCGCGGTTGCGGGCGCCTGACAGGCCCCGGGGCCCGCAGTTGGCCACCGCCCGGGTCACGGGCAGTTCGGCTCCCACCCGTTCGAGCAGCGCCGGGTTGTGGTCCACGACCACTGTCACCTCGCCGGGGCCGGGGCGGGCGTGGACGACCGAGGTCACGGCCCGCACCAGGGCGGCCCAGCGGGCCTCGTCGTAGGTGCAGATGACCACCGATACGTCGCCCGCGGGCGAGCCCTTCATCTCCGGCCCGCCCCCATCCCCACCGGGGCCAGTACCGAGCGGTAGAGCTCCAGGGACCGGGCCCCGACCACCTGGGGGTCGAAGGTGCGGGCTGCGTACCCGGCCCCCGCCCGCCCCCAGGCTTCGAGGCGCCCGGGATCGGCCAGCGCCTCTTCCACCTGGCGGGCGGCCCGGGCCGGGTCGTCGTCGAGCACCAGCCCGAGCCCGCCGGCCGCGAAGGGCAGGGCGCAGCCGACCGACGTCGAGACGGCACAGGGCACGGCCGCGGACATGGCCTCGGCCAGCGACATGGACAGGCCCTCCCACCTCGACGTGAGGGCGAACAGGTCGGCGCTCCCCAGCACCCGGGCCTTGGCCAACCCGAACACGGGCGGGCACAGCGAGAAGTTCGGAGGCGACGTGCGCCGCAGCCGGTCGGTGAGGGCGCGGCCGTTCTTGTCCTGCTCGCCGTAGACGGCGAAGTCCGCGTCCGGGCAGTGGCGGGCGATGCCGGCCAGGCGGTCGAGCCCCTTCTGGCGGACGTCGTAGCGGCACAGGGTCACGACCAGTGCCCGGTCCCGGCCCGGGCCGGCCGCGTCCCGGGGTACGGCCAGTGGCCCCACCGGGTTGGGGATCACGGCCGCGAGGCCGGCCAAGCGGGGGGCGAAGGCCGCCAGGTCGGCCCGCTCCAGCTCGGTGAGGCAACTGGCGCCCGCGGCCCTTTGCAGGAAGGCTCGTTCTACCGCGATGGCGTACGCCGACTTCAGCACCCGCCTGCGGTCCAGGGACTCGCGGGCGTAGCCCGAGTGAGGCGATACCACATATGGCACCCCCATCCGTCTGAGCCTTCCCGCGGCCAGAGCGTGCAGCGGCCGGAACACCGAGTGGAAGTGCACGACGTCGGGCCGGCCGGCCGGGCTGGCCAGGCGACCTCGCAGCACTTCGAGGGTGGCCGGGCCACCTCCGTACACGCTCACGTCCGCACCGGTGTCCTCCTGGGCCTGGGCCAGCCGGCGGACGGCGGCACCGATGCCGTCCACCCGCAGGCGGGCGCGCGTCAGGTTGAGATGCCAGATCTTCATGGGGCCGGGTTCAGGAAGGACGGACCCGTTCGGCGACGATCGTGCGCAGCACCCGGATGCCGTCCCGGCGGGCGTTGAGGTTGCTGGACCCGTGGATCCGGGCTTGCTCGTAGCTCGGGACCTCGGCCACTCGCAGCCCGGCCCGGGCCGCCCGCACGTTCATGAGGGTCTCCACCTCGAAGCCCGGGCAGTCGACCCGCAGGCCCCGCAGGCAGTCCCGCCAGAACGCCGTGTACCCGTAGCAGAGGTCGCTGTAGTTCGTGCCGAAGAGCAGGTTGACGGTGCGCGACAGTGCCCGGTTGCCGGCCCGGCGCAGGGGGGTGATGTCCGCGCTGCCGCCCCCGGTGATGAACCGGGAACCCTTGACGTACTCCGCCCCGGTGAGCAGCGTGGCCACGAAGCGGGGGATCTCGGTGGGGTCGGTCGACCCGTCGGCGTCGAGCATCACGATGATGTCGCCCGTGGCCTGCGCGAACCCGCAGGCCAGGGCGTCACCTTTGCCCCTGCCCTCCTGGTGGATGATGCGCGCGTCGGGCCGGTAGCGCCGGGCCACCTCGACCGTCTGGTCACGCGAGTGGCCGTCGACGACGATCACCTCGTCGACGCTGGCGGGGATGCGGGGGAGCACGTGGGGGAGGTTCTGGGCCTCGTTGTAGGTGGGGATCACCACGCTCACCGCCGGCCTCACCGCCGCCCCGCTCGGCCCGTCGGGGCCAGGGGCCACTACGTGCTCGCCGGCCGCCGATCGGTACCTCCGGTTGCTGCCCGCCGGGTGGGCCGCGCCATCGGCGCGCGCCACGAGTTCTGTGACCATGTTCGGGGGGCCTCCTGAGCTTCCTCGTACGGCTTCGCTCCGTGATCGGAGCGGTACGGCATGAGCTGCAGGGAGCGCCTGCAAACCCGCTCCCTTCCCGCGCGGAACTCCCGTGCCCGGGTTGTTCCGTCCGGCCCTCTACCCCCGCCTCGTCCGGCGGCAAACCCGGTTTCAACCCCCGTCGCCTCGAAAGTTTCGCGGCCCCCGCCCGGGCGCCGGTCAGAAGATCGTCAGGAGGACGACGACCCCAAGGGGGAGCAGCAGCCAACCCAGGACGGTCAGGGCGATGGCGATGATGGCGAACGGTCTGGAGGAGTCACGTGGCGGTCTCCCGCACCATCCGATTGTCTCCCACAGAGCGGCCAGGGGACGGTCCATCGTGAGCTGCACCCGGCGCCGGGCGATGGCCGCTCCCCGCAGGATCGTCCACGACGCCGCTCCCAGCAGGACCGAACCGGCGATGAAAGCCACGATGAACCCCGTGCGCGACCCGGCGGCCGCGCTGGCCCCGCTGCGGATCCCCTGAGTGAGCGAGGAGACGGCCGCCCCGCCGACCAGGAAGGCGGGGATGCCACCGGCGTTCTTCTTGAAAGCGGGCATCGACCGCTCCACGTCGAGGCGGGCGCGCACCAGGGTGAGCCGGCTGGGGTCGCCCACGGGCACCCAGCCCAGCCGCCGGGAGTAGAGGTCGCGCAGCGAGTCGATGACCTGGGACTGGTACTTGCGGACGATGAACTGGATCACCTTCTGCACGAAGAACCGGGTGACGCCTGTGAGCGGGCCCATCCGGAGCTGGCTGGGGTGGCGGGAACCGTTGCGGGCCAACACCTCCAAGGCCCGCATGGTCACCGAGTGGGCCTCCTGCAGGCGGTCGGGGAAGGCGATGGGCCGGGTGGCGGCCAGCTCCCTGACCATCTCCCTCTCCACCCGCCCCGACCCTCCGAGCTGGTTGAGGAAGCGGTCGGTGGCGGCGTCGCCCGAGTCGTAGAGGAGCTGGAACTGGCGTAGGTGGTGGCTCAGCTCGTCGAGGAGGAGGGGCCGGTCGGCCGGGCGGACCTCAGGCCCGGCGCCCGCACCTCCACCCGCGGCCCCGCTGCCGCCCGCGTCGGGCACGACCTCGTCGCCCACTGGCCCCTCCGGCACGCCCCGACGGTAGCGGGGTCAGGCCCGGGCCAGGGCGGTCACCACGGCGTCGGTGGCCGGGCCGGTGGGGGCGCGCAGCTCGAAGCCGGCGCGGTCCCCGGGGGGCTGCACCCACAGCTCCCAGCCCCGGGCGGTGCGCTCGGCGCTGGCCTTCACGTAGGTGCGGTCCCACGAGGCCACGTCGGGGCCGAGGCCGTTGCCGGCGCGCGACAGCGCGAACAAGGTCACCCGGCCGGCCGTGACAGCCACCACCACCTGGCGGGGCAAGTCGCTGTCACGCCGGGCCATGACCACCGACACCGCCCCCATGACCATCGAGATCCAGTCGCCCCGCCCACCGGTCTCGGGCGGGCTCGGGCGGAAGCGCGCGGCCGCCTCGACCGGTTCCCCCAGCTGCCGCTGGGCCGCCTCCCGGAAGCTCCGTTCGATGGCCCGACCCTAAACGCCCGGCGACTGGCCCGCACCGCGTCGGTAGGCTCCGAGAGATGTCCCGCCCCCGCCCGGCTGCTCAGGGCCGCGCAGTCTCCCCTCAGTAGCCCCGGTGGCCAACCCGCTGTTACGGCCGGTCGACGAGTTCGTGGGGACGATCGCGCCCGTTCTCGTCGGGCTGGCCGGCGAGCTGCGTGTCCAGAGCGAGAAGCTCCCCGCGGACGTGGCTCTGGAGGCGTTCAACGTGGCGGCCGCCGTGATGGACTCGGACGGGACGCTGACCGACGACGAGCTGTGGGCCTTCATCGGCGTCTTCGCCCGCCGTTTCGACACCGTGGCCCGGGCGGCCAGCCCCATGGGCCTGCGGCTGGCCGGCCTACTGGGAGGCAAGCGGACGTTCGTGGACCACCCCTCGGCCTTGTTCGCCCTGTTGCTGCGGGCCGACGCCGCCCGGGGGACGACCCACACGTGGGACTACCACCGGCTGGCCCTCGACATCGCCACCGCCGTCGTCTCGCTGTCCCCGGTGGCCAGCCACGCCGAGCTGGCCGCCGTGGAGCGGTTCCGCTCCACCTTGCTGGCGGCCATGGACGGTGCCGGCCTACCCCGGCCCGGCAGTGCGCCCGCGACCACCAGCCCCACGCCCGGCCCCGCCGTCCTGGAGGCCACCGACGCCCAACCCGAGACCCCTGAGCCTCCCGAGCCGCCCCGGCCCTTGGAGGAGCTGCTGGCCGAGCTCGACGAGCTGGTGGGCCTGGCCGCCGTCAAGGCCGAGGTCAAGCTGGTGGCCGACCTCATCCGGGTGCAGAAGCTGCGCCAGGAGCGGGGGCTGCCCGTGGTCGACCAGAGCCGCCACCTGGTCTTCACCGGCAACCCGGGCACGGGCAAGACCACCGTGGCCCGGCTGATCGCCCAGATCTACCGGACCCTCGGGGTCGTCGACAAGGGCCACCTGATCGAGACCGACAGGGCCGGCTTGGTGGCCGGGTACGTGGGCCAGACCTCGATCAAGGTCAAGGAGGTCTTCAAGGCGGCCATGGGAGGCGTGCTGCTCATAGACGAAGCCCACGCCCTGGTGCGGGGCAACGAGCGGGACTTCGGCCACGAAGCCATCGACATGATCGTCAAGTACATGGAGGACCACCGGGGCGACGTCGTGCTGATCGTGGCCGGTTACCCCGAGGAGATGACCGAGTTCCTCGACGCCAACCCCGGCCTGCGCTCACGGTTCCCCAAGACGATCTACTTCGAGGACTACAGCGACGCCGAGCTGCTGGGCATCTTCGACCTCATGTGCGCCAAGAACCACTACTCGCCCACCCCCGAGGCCCGAGACCGGGTGCTGGCCTACCTGGCCAGCCAACCCCGCACCCACGGCTTCGGGAACGGCCGGGTCGTCCGCAACCTGTTCGAGGCGGCCGTGGCCCGCCACGCCTCCCGGGTGGTGGACGAGGCCGAGCCCAGCGACGACGTGCTCGTGACGCTGGAGGCGGCCGACATCCCCGCCGCCGCCTCCTAACCTCACCTCGTGGTCCCCGAGAGGTTCAAGGAGCTGCTGGACGAGGTCGCGCCGCTGGCCGAGCGGTTCGGGCGCGCCGGCTACCGGCTCTACCTGGTGGGGGGGAGCGTGCGCGACGCCATCTTGGACCGCGCTCTCGACCTCTCCGATCTCGACTTCACCACCGACGCCCGCCCCGACGACATCGAGAGCGTGCTGGGAGGCTGGGCCGACGCCGTGTGGCTGCAGGGCAAGCGGTTCGGCACCATCGGGGCCATCAAGGGGGGCCGGCGCTACGAGATCACCACTCACCGGGCCGAGGCCTACCAACCCGGCTCGCGCAAGCCCGACGTGCAGTTCTCCGACGCCGTCGAGCCCGACCTGTCCCGGCGGGACTTCACGGTCAACGCCATGGCCCTGGCCCTGCCCGCCATGGAGCTCATCGACCCCCACGGTGGGATCGCCGACCTGGCCGCCCGCCGCCTGCGCACCCCGCTGGCGCCCGAGGAGTCCTTCAGCGACGACCCCCTGCGCATGCTCCGGGCCGCCCGGTTCATCGCCGGCTACGGCCTCGAGGCCAGCGCTGAACTGGTCAAGGCCGTGGTGGCCATGGCCGACCGCCTGTCGATCGTCTCCGCCGAGCGCATCCGCGACGAGCTCGACAAGCTCCTGGTCGTCGACGAGCCCGGGCCGGGCCTGTGGTTCCTCGTCGATACCGGCCTGGCCGACCAGTTCCTGCCCGAGTTGCCCGCCCTCGCCTTGGAGCAGGACCCCGTACACCGTCACAAGGACGTGCTGGCTCACACGATCGCGGTCGTGGAAAAGACCCGGCCCGACAAGGTCCTGCGCCTGGCCGCGCTCCTGCACGACGTCGGAAAGCCCCGTACCCGGGCCTTCGGGCCCGAGGGGGTGACCTTCCACCACCACGAGGTCGTGGGCGCCCGCATGGCCGAGAAGCGCATGCGGGCGCTGCGTTACCCCGTGGAGGAGATCGAGGCCGTGCGGCGCCTCGTGGAGCTGCACCTGCGGTTCCACGGCTACGGCGACGAGATCTGGACCGACTCGGCCGTCCGCCGCTACGCACGCGACGCCGGGCCGCTGCTGGAGAGGCTCAACGAGCTGACCCGCTGCGACTGCACGACCCGCAACGCGGCCAAGGCCCGCCGGCTGGCCGAGCGCATGGACCGGCTGGAGGACCGCATCGCCCAGCTCCGCCAGCAGGAGGAGCTCGACGCCATCCGCCCCGACCTCGACGGCCGCCAGGTCATGGAGCACCTGGGCGTGGGACCGGGCCCCGTCGTGGGCCGTGCCCTGGCCCACCTGCTCGACCTGCGCATGGAGCACGGCCCCTTGGGCGAGGACGAGGCTTACCGCCGCCTCGACGCCTGGTGGTCGGCCAACCAGCCATCCTGACCCGCCCGCAGGGGACCTCTAGTCGTCGAAGAAGTAGTCGCCTTTGTCGTAGGGGCGGCGGATGCGGCAGTGGGGGCAGGGGATGGAGGTCGTGGGCATAGGCGAGGCCGCGAACTCGGCGGGCGTCATCTGGTCGGGGACGGCGAAGACCTGGTAACAGCCTTTGCACTTCACGTACAGGGTGTCGGCCATCAGATCCCCTCCTTGCGGGCGCGCACCACGAGGGTACGCGGTAGCCACAGGAACGCCTCCCGCCACCACGGGCTGTGCCCGTCCCCGGGGCCCGACTCGGGCTCGATGATGGCGTCCACCCGGAAGTTGTTGCGGCTGAGCCCCATGAACAGGTCGCCCATCGTGTGGTGGTGCTGTCCGAAGGGGGGCTCGGCCGACTCGTCGACCGGCGAGCGGTCGAAGTAGGAGCGGCGCACCAGGAGCGGCTGATCGGGGTGGTCGTCGTCGATGAGGTCGTAGACCGGGTGGGGGATGGAGAACACCAGAGGCGCGCCCTCCTTCAACACCCGGTGCACCTGGCGGAACACGCGGCTGAGGTCGGCCACCCCGCCGAAGGCCCAGGCCGAGAACACGATGTCGACGCTGTCGGCCCGCTGGAAGGCGAGGTCGGCCAGGTCACCTTGGTGCCACTCCACCCGCAGCCCTTCGCGCTCGGCCCGCCGCTTGGCCGCGTGCAGGGCCTCGGCCGAGGGGTCGTGGCCGATGGCGTGCGCCCCTTGCTGGGCGAAGGCCAGCGCGGCCTGGCCGGTGCCGCACCCGAGGTCGAGCACCCGCTTGTTGGCCACGTTGCCCAGCAGGCGCAGCTCAGCCTCGGTGGCCGTGTCCGGCCCGTAACGAACGACCGTGGGCTGCTCGCCCAGGTCCTGGAGCTGGCGGTTCCAACCGGCGGCCACGACCGAATCATGCCCCAGCCGGCGCCCCGGGGTCGGCCCAGCCGCCTCTCGTCAGCCGAGGGTCCTCCCACATCTCGCCCCCCGGCGGTCGTGGCCGAGACGGCGACGGTCTTCGAGGAAGTGCTCGGGCACTTCGACCGTCACCGCACGCATACCCTCAACCTTGCCCGATGAACTCCTCCACCATACGATGAGCTACATCGTCGTGGTACTGCACAGGGGGAGACTTCATGAAGTAGGCCGAAGGGGCCAGAAGGGGACCGCCGACGCCCCGGTCGAGGGCCAGGCGGGCGCAGCGGACGGCGTCGATGATCACGCCCGCGGAGTTGGGTGAGTCCCACACCTCGAGCTTGAGCTCGAGGTTGAGGGGCACGTCGCCGAAGTTACGCCCTTCGAGGCGGATGAAGGCCCACTTGCGGTCCTCCAGCCACGGCACGTGGTCGGACGGGCCGATGTGCACGTCGTCGGCCGCGATCCCGTTGTCTATCTGGCTGGTCACGGCCTGGGTCTTGGAGATCTTCTTTGAGATCAGACGGTCGCGCTCGAGCATGTTCTTGAAGTCCATGTTGCCGCCCACGTTGAGCTGGTAGGTGCGGTCGAGCACCAGGCCCCGGTCCTCGAAGAGGCGGGCCAGCATACGGTGCACGATCGTCGACCCCACCTGGCTCTTGATGTCGTCGCCGATGATGGGGACGCCGGCGTCGGTGAACCGCTGAGCCCATTCGGGATCGGAGGCGATGAACACGGGGATGGCGTTGACGAAGGCCACCCCGGCGTCGAGGCAGGCCTGGGCGTAGTGCTTCTGGGCATCCTCGGACCCGACCGGCAGGTATGAGACCAGCACCTCGGCCCCGCTCCGGCGCAGGGCCTCGGCCACGTCGACGGGCTCCGACAGCGACTCCTCGATGGTCTGGCGGTAGTAGTGGCCGAGACCGTCGAAGGTCGGGCCCCGCAGCACCTCCACGCCCAGCTCGCCCACGGGGGCGAAGCGCACGGTGTTGTTCTGGCCCGAGAAGATGGCCTTGCCGATGTCGAGGCCGACTTTGGCGGCGTCGACGTCGAAGGCGGCCACCACCTCGACGTCACCTACGTGGTAGCCGCCGAGCACCACGTGCATGAGGCCGGGAACGGTCTCGGCCGGATCGGCCGACCGGTAGTACTCGATGCCCTGGACCAGGGAACTGGCACAGTTGCCGACGCCGGCGATGGCCAGGCGGATCGGCTTGGACGGGGCTGCGCCTCGGGGGCTAGCGCTCACGGGACTTGTCTCCTTCCGGTGGGGTCGGCCGGGGCGGCCGCCCTCTGCTTCTCGGAGGCGATGAGCGAGTCCAGCCAGGAGATGTCGCGCTCGGTCGCCTCGGTGTCGTGTTCCATCAGCGATCTCGTGTAGGTGTCCATGCGCTCGCGCCGGCGGCCGCTGCTGCGGTAGCGGGCGAGCTGCTCCACCAGTTGGGCCCGGCGTCGCTCCAGCAGCACCAGCCGGGCTTCGGGGCGCATGTAGCGACAGAAGGCGAGTTTGAGGTTGAACGCCTTGGTCGTGTCGGCGCTGGTGGTGTCGGCCGCCAGCAGTTCCTCGAACAGCGCTTGGCCGTGCTCGGTGATCCGGTAGACCTTGCGGACCCGCGACGAGCGCGGTTCGGTGCGCCGGGCCGAGGAGGTGGCCCGCCGGGCCCGGTAGGCGGCGGCCTCCCCGGCGATGGAGCCGGTCATGGGCACGGGCGCGCCGGATGGCTCCGCCCCGGGGCTTTGGGGCCCGGGCACCGGTGGCTCCGACGTCTCGACCGCGCCGGCCCGCTGGAGGCGGGCCAGAGCCGGGTAGAGGGAGCCGAACGACACGCTCGAGAACGGCCCGAGTGCCTCCACGAGCCGCTTCTTCAGCTCGTAGCCGTGGAGGTCGGACTCCTTCAGGAGGCCGAGGATGGCCAGTTCGATCAAGTCTTCCCGCGGTCCTCTCGGTCGGCGACGAAATGCGTGTACCGATATATCGAACCGATATATCGGTACGAGTATGCCCGGCAGCCGGCCGATGGTCAACCGGAGGCGCCGTCCGGCGCGCGACCGGGCCGGTCTACCCTGTTCGGCGTGAGCTTGAGGCCCGAGTCGATCCGGGGGGCCGGTCCCGCGGCCGGCTTGGGCCAGATCGACTACCGGCTGGTCCGCAAGCACGCCGTCGACGAGTTCAAGCGGGGCCGGCTCAGCCGCCTCGACCTGTGCGACGCCCAACCCGAGCTGATGCGGGCGGCCACCAACTGTGGCCGGGCCAGCGAGCAGCTGTGCCCGATCTGCGAGGAGTCGAACGTCGTGCTCGTGTCGTTCGTCTTCGGTTCCCGGCTGCCCGCTCACGGGCGCTGTGTGACCACCGCCAAGGAGCTCGACCGCCTCAGCCGGCGCCAGTCCCAGTGCGCCTGCTACGTGGTCGAGGTGTGCCCTTCATGCGCATGGAACCACCTCCTGCGTACCTTCGTGCTGGGCGGGGCGGACCGGTCCAGATAGCTCCGGATAGGCTGCGGCCGTCTTGCGCCGCTACGACCATCTCGGGATGTCGTCGGTGACGGTGGGCCCGTCCGCGGCCCCACCGTCGCGGACGCGTGCGGCCAAGCCGCCCCCCGGCCCGCCCACTGTGGGCCGGCCCGGTCCCCGGCGCCCACCGCAGGGCCAAGTCGCGGGCCGAAACGGGGTGGCCCGCCCGCCCGCACACGCGTCCCCGGGTAGGAGGGCGCCATCGCCCAGCCCCGGCGCCGAGCGCCAAG
>JBFMCT010000052.1 GCA_040754375.1 Actinomycetota bacterium | reverse complement strand
GCCGCCGGTCAGCCGCCGGTCAGCCGCCGGGCCCAGCCGCCGGTCAGCCGCCGGTCAGCCGCCGGGCCCAGCCGCCGGTCAGCCGCCGGGCCCAGCCGCCGGTCAGCCGCCGGGCCCAGCCGCCGGGCCCAGCCGCCGGTCAGCCGTCGAGAGCCACGGGGGCGGGTTCGGGCGGCGGGGGGGCCAGGCGCATCCGGCGGGTGAGCAGCAGGTAGGTCATGCCCCAGGCCACACTGACCGCGGCCAGGGCCCGGATGGCCGTCTCGGGGCCGAAGCGGGCCGAAAGCCCTCCCGCGGCCAGCGACGACAGGCTGAGCGTGAGCGTCACCATGGCCAGGTCGCCGGCCAGCACCCGGCCCCGAAGGGAGTCGGGAGTGGCTACCTGGAGGCCGTAGGTGGACAGCGTCCACTGCGTCCCGCCCCCACTGTGGGCCACGGCGATGGCCACGAAGGCCAGGCCCAGCACGGGCATGGACGGCATGAGCAGGTACGCACCCCCGTAGACCAGAGCGGCCACCCCGCAGGCGGTGAGGACGGGCCCCGGGCCGGTGGCGAACCGGCGGGCGAAGAGGGGCCCGACCAGCGCCCCCAGCCCCCGGCCCGCCAGCAGGAGGCCGATGCCGGCGTCACCCGCCGAGTAGGTCCGCACGGCCAGGACGGGCACGATGCTGGCCAGCCCGCCCGCCAGGCCGAAGCCCATCTTCGACCCCAGCAGGGCGAGCACGGGCCGGTTGTGCCAGGCGTAGCGCATGGCCTCGGCCGTGTCCCGCACGGGGCGCATGCGGGCCGTCACCGCTGGCCCTGACCGGGTGGGCCGGCGCACCGAGGCCACCAGGGCGGCGGCCACGACGAAGGACAGGGCGTTGGCCACGAAGGCGGCCTCGCGCCCGAAGGCGGCCGCGAAGAGCCCCCCGACGCCCGCGCCGATGGCCAGCATCGCCCCCCACGTGGCCGACACCATAGCCGTGGCCGTGGGTAGCTCGTGGCGCTCCACGACGTTGGGCACCGACGCCGACGACGCCGGGGCGAAGAACGCCCCGAGGGCCGAGATCGACGCCTGGGCCACGAACGCCAGCCACGCCCGGCCGGGGCTCACGGCCAGGAACAGCAGGGCGAAGCCAGCCTGGCCCACCGACACGGCCACCATCAGCTTGCGGCGGTCGAAGCGGTCCACCGCCGGCCCCGCGAGTGGCCCGGCCAGGAACGTGGGCAGCATCGTGGCCACGAAGACGAGCGACGCCGCCAGGTCGGACCCGGTCAGGTCGAGGACAAGGCCCACCACAGCCACGAACGCGAACCAGTCGCCCGCGAACGACACGACCTGGGCCAGGTAGATTGCCCGGAAGTCGCGGTTGGCCCGCAGGAGGGCGATCGGGGACGGCGCGACCACGAGGGGTAGTCCGGCTGGTCGGTGGTCGGGCGGGGACGGGGCGGTGAGCCGGTGGGCCGGTGGGCCGGGTGTTGGGCCGGTCAGCCCGCGACTGCGCCCGCGGCGCCCGCGGCGCCAGGCCGGCCTGTCGCGGCCGCTACCTGGCCGACGAGGCGCCGGCCCCAGAGCACGCCGCCCAGGGCGGCCCCGGCCGTGCCGAGCACGGTCAGCCGCTTCATCTGGCGGGCCCCGGCCAGCGAGGCCAACAGGTCGGCCGCGTCGGCCACCGCCGCGGCCTCCAGCCAGCCCCTCACGGAGCCACCGTGCTTGAGAGCGAACAGGGTGCCGAGGCCGATGGCCACGTCGCGGCCCCCGAGCATCCGGGCCAGCATCCGGTTGTCGGGGCCGTCGGACTCGGGCCCCATCCACCGCCGCAGCGCGGACCGGGGGGCTACAAGGGCGACCGCGCCCAGCCCCACCCGCCCCATGGCGAACGCCTTGACCTGCTGTTCGATATCGGGGACCACCCCGTTCACCCCCTGGTGAGGCAGGACCAGCCTTCGGCCGGCGCGTACTGCCCTGAGAACCGGTCCACCACGCTACGCCCATCGAGGTAGACCCGCGTCCGCTCGGTGGTCACGTTGACACAGGGGCCCGGCGGCTCGGGTGGTGGGTCGGTCGGTGCGTCCGCCGGTGGGACGGCCTCGCTCTCCACCCTGACCTGGCCGGTCTGCTCGCTACTGGTGACGAACCTGGTCGAGTACAGCGACACGGTGATCGACGTGGCCGTGTAGGTCGGCCACACCAGCACGCCGTGGGGTGAGTTGTTGCGGACCTTCAGGTCAGGCCCCGGGAACGACAGCGTTGCCTCCCGGCCGTAGGGGTAGCGGGAGATGTAGAGGCCGTGCATGTAGTACTCGGTGATGTCGAGACCGGCGAAGAAGGCGGCGTTGAACATGGTGGTGGCGAACTGGGAGACCCCCCCGCCCACGTCGGCCTCGAACTTGTAGTCGCCGCTGATGATGGGCGCCTCCACGTAGCCCTTCTCCCGGGTCCGGCGGCCCACGATCCCGTTGATGGAGAACGTCTCGCCCGGGCCCACGACCGTGCCCCTGATCGTGTCGGCCATGAGCTGGATGTTCCTCACCCGGGGCTCACCGGCGGCGTGGGGCGTCGTGAACGTGCCCACCAGTTCGACGATCCCCAGGGCGCGGGCCGCGTCCTCGCCCCGGCCCGCCTCGGCCGTCCGCAAGGGCAGGGCCACCGGCCCGCGGCGAGCGGCGGGGTCGGCCAGGGCGGCGCCCAGGGCCTCGACGGCTTCGGGGGCGCAGCACGCCGTCCCCGGCCTAGGGGGCGTGATCGACACCTGGCCCCCGCTGACGGTAAAGCCGGCGTCGACGGGCCGGGTACCCGCCTCGGGCAGCAGTGAGGCCAGCCCCTCCAGCACGTCTGCGTCCTCCCGGAGCGCGAGCCGCAGCGAGCTCTCGCCGGCTTCGGCCCGCACCCACTCGCGCAGCGACTCGGCCGGCACGGTGGCCGTCGACCCGCCGGCGGCCACTTCGAGGCCCTCGGTGGCCAGCCGCTCGGCCTCGGCGGCCAGGCGGTCGGCGTCCTGCTGGGTGAAGCGGGGCGGGACAGGGCTGGCAGCCATCTCGATCACGAGCGATCCCGACGTCACCCGGCTGTGGCTGAGGGCCCGGCTGAGGGCGGCCGGGTTGATGCCCCTCCCGTCCTCGCCGGCCACACCCACGAGGCGGCCGTCGCGGACCGCGATGTCGGGTTCGACGGGGTCGGTGCGGCCCCGGTCCCGCTCGGCCACGACCCGCTCGAGCCGTTCGGGGTCAACCACGACGTCGACGGGCATGCGGATGGGGGCCAGGAAGCTGCGCCCCCAGTCCCACAGGCGGGCGAACCACGGCCCTGTCCGGGCCCTGGCCATGGCCCGCTCGACGGTGGCGACCTCGTCGACCCACGCCCCCAGGTCCTCGACGGTGGCCTCCATGCCGCTCTCGCCGCCCTCCCCACCCCCCCTGACCCGCACCTCGACGTCGGCCAGCGCGAACTGGGCGGCCGTCTCGGCCACCCACGCCTCGAGCTGGGCCCGGTCCATCCCCCGCAGCCGGGTATCGGCCATGACCAGGTTGGGCAGGACCTTGCCGTCGTTGACGCGACTGTCGATGGCCCACGCGGCGGCGACGGCCATGACCCCGACGAACACTCCGATCGCCAGCACGAAGAGGGGACGTGCCCGCTTCCGGCTCACCTGCTTCCACGATCCCACGGACCAGGAGCCATGTCCGCGCATTCGCCCCCTGGCATGGTCGCGCCTCGCCCGGGCGGGCTAGGTTCAGCGACCATGCCTCGCGCCCTGATCACAGGAATTACCGGCCAGGACGGCCGTTACCTCGCGCCCCTGCTCGTGTCGAAGGGCTACGAGGTCTTCGGCATGGTGCGGGGCCAGGCCAACCCCAAGGCCCAGATGGTCCAGGAGGAGACTCCCGAGCTCGAGCTGGTCGAAGGCGACCTGCAGGACCTGTCCTCGATGATCGCGGTGGTCGAGCAGGTGCAGCCCGACGAGGTCTACAACCTGGGGGCCATCTCGTTCGTGGCGCTGTCGTTCCGCCAGCCCGAGCTGACCGCCGACATCACCGGCCTCGGCGTCCTGCGCATGCTGGAGGCCATCCGGGTCGTGGGCGGGGCCTCCGACAACAGCATCCGCTTCTACCAGGCGTCGTCCTCGGAGATGTTCGGCAAGGTCCGCGAGACCCCCCAGACCGAGGAGACGCCGTTCTACCCCCGGTCGCCCTACGGGGCGGCCAAGGTGTTCGGCCACTACATCACGGTCAACTACCGCGAGTCCTACGGGCTCTACGCCTGCTCGGGCATCTGCTTCAACCACGAGTCGCCCAAGCGGGGCCTGGAGTTCGTGACCCGCAAGGTCAGCAACGGCGTGGCCCGCATCAAGCTGGGGCTGCAGGACCGCCTGGCTCTCGGCAATCTCGACGCCGCCCGGGACTGGGGCTTCGCGGGCGACTTCGCCGAGGCCATGTGGCTCATGCTCCAGCAGGACGAGCCCGACGACTACGTGATCGCCACCGGCGAGACCCACACCATCCGGGAGCTGCTCGACCTGGCTTTCGGGGCGGCCGGCATCGGCGAATGGGAGCACCTGGTCGAGAGCGACGACCGGTTCATGCGCCCGGCCGAGGTCGACATCCTCACGGGCGACGCGTCCAAGGCCCGGCGCCAGTTGGGATGGGAGCCTCAGACGTCGTTCAAGGACCTGGTCGAGTCGATGGTCCTCAACGACATCGAGGTCGAGGGGAGCCGGGCCCGGCGCTGATGCGCGTCCGGGCACCGATCGTCGGTATCGTTCGGGCCTGATGGCGCCGGGACAGGTCGGAGAGCCCGAGGACCAGCTAGCGCGGCCCGGGGACCACCCCGGCGGTGGCGGCGGCCATGGCCCGGCTGGTCCGGGCGGCGTCGGTGCTCCTGGTACCACGGCCGGACCGACCGAGTGGGGCGCTGCCCAGGGCCCGGGAGCCGACCGTGTGGACGCCCTGGAGGAGTGGGTGCGGCACACCACCGACCGGCTGACCGAGCTGGTGGAGACCCGCCTGCCCCAGGCGGTCGACGGGGTGAGGGCCGACCTCGACGGCCTGCGGGCCGAGATGCGGGCCTCGCTGGAGAAGGCGGCCGAGGAGCTGGCCACCGAGAGGCGCGAGCTGAGGGCGCAGATCGCCAAGACCGTCGGAGCCGCCAACCGGTGGTTCGTGAAGGCCCGTGACCAGCTCATCGAGCGGATCGACCAACTCGCCGAGGTGACCGCCGACGTCGAGCGAGCCAAAGTGGCCCTGCCCGTCGCCCCGTCCCGGTCCCCCGGCGGGAGCGACAGCGACCTCGGGCTGGAGTGGGACGTCGATGAGGAGGCCGTCACCCGGGAAGCGGGGGGACGGACTGTGGCCGCGGCCCGGCCCGAGCCCCAGGACGCCCCGACCCATGGCCCCGAGGCCGGGCCTGGTGCCGAGACCCGGGCGGCCGAGCCCGAGGGCGGGGTCGTGTGGGCCAAGCCGCCGGGGGCCAAGCCCGGTGGTGTGGCTGTGGCCGCGCCCCAGGCCGCGAGCGGGGCCCTGGGGGCCGACGAGGTGGTCGCCACCATCGAAGCCGTGCGGGGGGACATCCAGGACCTCCAGCTCGAAGTGTCGGCCGTGGGCCACGCCGTGGCCCGCCTCCAGGCCGAGCTCGACAAGGTGGCCAAGCGGCTCCCGGCCAAGCCCCGTCCGGTCCGTCTCGACGAGCGCGACCTCGACCTGATCGTGGAGTCGGTCGTGCTGGCGCTGTCGGCCCGTTCACCGCTCACCCCCGGCCCGGCCCGCAAGTCGCCAGGGCGCAAGGCGCCTGCGGCGCGGACGGCGCCCCGGCGGGGGGCGGACCTCGGGCCCTGAGGGGCCGCATATGCGAGTGGTCTACAGTCACTGAACACTGATTGGATCGTCGCGACGCGAGCGCGATACTGCGGGAACAGGGGCCGGGGCGGTCCCCTGATCGCACCGACGGCTGGAAGCGGAGGACCATGTCTTTGTTCGCGCGCGCAGCAGACTTCCTGACCGACCGGGTCGCATCGCGGCTCGCCGCCGGGAGCGGGCCTCGCAACCAGCCGTCGCGTGCGGAGCTGGAGGCCGAGGCCGGGGCGGAGATCCAGGCTCGGATCGACCAGGGGCGGCCCGGCGCCGAGGAAGCCGCCCGCAGAGGCCCACCCCCGGCCTGGGCTGTGCCCCCGGCCAAGCCCAGCGTCCCCATCGGGCTGGTGACGGTCCGCCTCGACGCGCTGGGCGGCCCACCGGCTGCCCCCGAGCGGCCCTCGGTCCCCGTGCCCGCTCGCCCGCCCGCCCCCACCGCCTGAGCGCGGTGGCCGCGGTGGCGGCCGGCGGTTGGGCCCAGGCCATCGGTGGGTAGTGCCGTTCTCATGGACATCGACCGACCGACTCATTCAGAGGTGATCGAGGCGACGGCCGCCACCGAGGCCGGCATGCACCCTCAACGGGTGCCGGTCAACGTCTACGAGACGTCCGCCGCCCTGGTCGTCGTGGCGCCCCTGCCGGCGGTCACCGCCGAGGACGTGAACGTCGAGCTACGGGGCCGGTCGCTACGGATCTGGGCGCACCTTCGCAGCGCCGCGCCCCGTGAGTACCTGGTCCACGAATGGGACTACGGCGGCTACGAACGTGAGCTCGAGCTGCCGGCCGGGTTCGGCGCCACCGTGGAAGCCTCGTTGGCCAACGGCCAGTTGGCAGTGCGGGTGCTGCGGGGCGACCCCGTGGGCCAGCTCCAGGTCAAGCCCAACTGACCGAAGATCGGTAGTCCAGGTTCGCGACCGGCGCCGTAGAACCTCTCGTGCGCCCCACCGCGGGGGCGCCCGAGGAGGTGTCAAAGCGTGGCTTACAAGTTCGCTTGAAGGGACGAGGGCCACTCCTGCCGTTGGCAGGGGAGCGGAGCGACCGAGGACGAGCTGATCCAGAAGGTCGCCGTGCACGTCAAGCAGAAGCACCGGGTCAACACCCCGACCGAGACCATCGTCAACTACGTCAAGTCGAAGGCTCGCCAGAGCTGACCTTCACCCGGGGGGCGCCGCCCCCCGGCCCTTCGAGAGGAGCCCCCGTGGGTGGCATCGGCCCCACCGAACTTCTGATCGTCCTGGTCATCGCCATGCTGCTGTTCGGCTCGGCCAAGCTGCCCAAGCTGGCCCGGTCGATGGGCCAGGCCCAGCGGGAGTTCCGCGAGGGCCTTAAGGCTGGCGCCGCCCCCGACGACGCCGCCTGATCGCGCCGCTGGTCAACGCCGGCGGCGGCCTTCGAGGGCGTTCAGCACGAGCAGCAGCAAGGTGGCGCCCAGGGCGGCGATCAGCACCGAGCGCAGGCCGAAGGACTCGATGCCGGTGTAACCCGCGGCCCGGGCCAGCGCCCCGCCCAGCAGGGCCCCGGCCACCCCCACGGCGATCTTGGGGAGGCAGCCCTCCATGGGCCGGCCCGAGATGATGCCCGCGATCCACGCCGCCAGTAGGCCGACGACGATCCACGACAGAAGGCCCATGAGACCGACGGTAGTCCGCCGTGACCGGCCTCGGCCGGGACACTAGGGTGCCGCCCGTGCCCATCGGAGTCGTGATCGGCCTCTGCTCGGCCGTGCTCACCGCGGTGATCACCGAGGTCTACTGCCACCGCGGCCTGGCCCACCGGGCGTTCCGCGTCCACCCCCGGCTGGCGGCCGTGCTCGACGTGTACTTCCGGGTGATCGTCTACACCAGCCCCCAGATGTGGGCCGCCGTCCACCGCATCCACCACCGGTACTCCGACACCCCCCTCGACCCCCACTCGCCTGTGCAGCGCCAGCCGTTGTCGGTGCTGGCCGGGTCGCCCTACCTGTTCGCCGTGGCCCGCCGCCAGCTCCCGCCCGAACCCCCGGCCACCCGGCTGGTCATCGCCCTGCGGGTGGCCGTCCCGCTGGCCTACCTGGCCCTGTTCGGGCTCGTCCAGGTGCTGGTCATGACGGCCGTGCACCTGGTCTTCTACCTGGGGATCATGGGCATGGTGAACACCGTCGGCCACCTGTACGGCCGCAAGCCCCATCCCGAGGCCTCGGGCTACGACATCGCCTGGCTGGCCATCCCGCTACTGGGCCACGGCTACCACAACTCCCACCACGCCCACCCGGCGGCCGCCCGCACCGGCCTGCTCGACCCCATCTGGCCCCTCCTGCGGGCCATGGCCGCCCTCCGCCTGGTCGAGCTCGACACCGGTCGCCGCCTTTCCCCGGCTCCCGCGGGGGCCCGCACCTGCTGCCGGGCCACCACCGTAGCCGCCGGCACCTGACCCGGTCCCACGGGCCGGCCCTCTTGCAGGTCGACCCCGCCCCTGGTGCCGGCCGCGACCCGCTTCGTCCGCCTGGCCATCGCCCTCTCCTGCGGCCCCGAGCGCGCGCCCGGGTCTTGGGCTGCCGACCGGGCCGCCCCGGACAGGGCTGATATCACCCCGGGCCGGCGCCAGTGGGGGCACACTGGCGCCATGGGAGGGGGCGAGGCGGGGGACAGGACGGCGGTGCGGGAGGCATTTGCCCGCGCCGTGCTACGCCGGGCGCCGGCCGGGACCGCCGAGGTGCGGGAGGTCAGCGACGCGGTCGCCGATGCCTTCGGGTTCGTCGACGCCCGCCTTCCCGGGGAGATCGCCGTGCGGGTGACCGACCCCCCGGCGCTGGTCGACGGCGCGGCCCCGGCCGGGAGCGTCGTGGAGGTGAGCGGTGAGGACCGCCAGTTCATCGTGACGACGGTCCGCGAGGAGCTGCACCGCTTGGGTCAACGGACGGTGCGGCTGCACCACCCGGTCTTCGGAGCCGAACGGGGCCCCGACGGAAGGCTGGCGGCCGTGACGGCCGCTCGGGGTGCGGAC
The DNA here is from genome assembly GCA_040754375.1 of Actinomycetota bacterium. Taxonomy (NCBI): domain Bacteria; kingdom Bacillati; phylum Actinomycetota; species Actinomycetota bacterium. The sequence goes on along the minus strand of JBFMCT010000052.1, from coordinate 10,371 downwards.
CGGCGGGAGTCGTTCTTGCAGGTCGAGCTGGCCGACCGGGTCGCTCCCGAGGCCCGCGGGCAGGTGGTGGAGGCCCTGGGACGGGTACTGGCCGACGTGGCCGCCGCGACCGACGACCACCTGGCCATGCAGAGGGCCGTGGCCCGGGCGGCCGAGCGGGTGCGCAGGGCCGGGTCGGCAGGCGAGGCGAGGGCCGAGGCGGCCGAGGCGGCGGAGGCGGCCGCCCTGCTGGAGTGGCTGCTCGAGGACAACTTTGTGCTGCTGGGCACCTGCCGCCTCCTCGCCGGCGGACCGGCCGAAACCCTGGGCGTGCTGGCCCGGCCGGGCGCCCCCCTGCTGGCCGCCCCGCCCGACAACCGGGGGGGTGTCCTGCGGGTGACGGCCACCGCCGAGCGGAGCACGGTCCACCGCCAGGTCCCGATCCATCGCGTCGACGTGGCCGACGAGGGCGGTGCCTTCCGGGTCGTCGGCGTGTTCAGCACCAAGGCCATGGCCGCGCCGGCGCTCGTCACCCCGGTGTTGCGGTCCAAGTTGCGCCGGGTCCTCGAGCTCGAGGACGTGGTCGAGGGTAGCCAGGACGAGGCCACGCTCGTCTCGCTCTTCCAGGTCCTGCCCAAAGAGGAGCTGTTCGAGGCCGATGTACCTCGGCTGCGGGCGGTCCTCGTCGACCTGCTGGCGGCCGAGGACCAGCACGAGGTGCGGGCCTTGGTCCACGCCGAGCCCGCGGCCGGGACTGTCGCGGCCCTCCTGGCCGTGCCCCAGGAGCTGTACTCGCCGGCCCTGCGCCAGAAGTTGGAGCGGTTCCTCATGGCCCAGCTCGACGGGTCACGCGTCGACGCCCAGGTCTCGCTCGGCGAACGGGCCGACGCCGTGCTGAGGATCGTGGTCCATGTCGACGGGCCGGTCCCCGACGAGCCACTGGACGCCCTCGGGCGTGAGCTGCGCATGTTGTGCCGCTCCTGGGAGCAGGAGCTTCAGGCTGCCCTGGAGCCCCGGGTCGGTGCGCCCAAGGCCGCCGAGCTCGTCCGCTCGTGGGCCCCCTGGTTCCCGGCGTCCTACCGCGACGCCCTGCCCCTGACCCACGCCGAGGACGACGTACTGGTCCTCGACCGGCTGGCGGCCGCCGGCTGGGACCGCGTGGCCCGCGCCGGCGTGCGCGTGGTCATCACCCCCGACCGCGGTGTGCCCGGGCGGGGGCGGCTGAAGGTGTTCAGCGTCGGGGCGCCGGTCGCCCTCTCGCGCCTGCTCCCCATCATCGAGAGCCTGGGGCTGTGGGCCGAGGAGGAACAGCCCAACGTCCTGGGACCGGGGGAGGGTCGCGTCCACCTCCACGACTTCCGGGTGAGCGACCCGTCGGGGGCTCCGCTGCCGGTGGAGGACGCCGCCGAGCGCCTGGCCGACGCCGCGCTGGCCCTGTGGCACGGGCGGGCCGAGGTCGACTCGCTCAACCGCCTGGTCCTGCACGCCGGCCTGGCGTGGGAGGACGTGGTGCTGCTGCGGGCCTACCACCGCTACCGCAACCAGATCGGCCCCGGGTTCACGACGGCCAACGTGGCCGACGTCCTGGTGGCGAACGCCGGGGTGGCCCGCGACCTGGTGGCCCTGTTCGCCGCCCTCTTCGGGCCCTCGCCCGGGCCGGTGGAGGACCTGCGCAAGCGCGTCCTCGCCGGTTGCGAGGCCGTGGCCCGCCTCGACCACGACCGCATCCTACGGGGCTTGCTCGCGTTGGTGGAGGCCACCCTGCGTACCAACCGGTCGGCCGCCGGGGGCCCGCACCTGGCTCTCAAGTTCGACAGCAGCCGGGTGCCCGACGTCCCCCGGCCTGTCCCCTACCGGGAGATCTTCGTCTACGGGCCCTCGGTCGAGGGCGTGCACCTGCGCTGGGGCCCGGTGGCCCGGGGGGGCATCCGCTGGAGCGAGCGGGTCGACGACTACCGCAGCGAGGTCCTCGGCCTGATGCGCACCCAGGTGATGAAGAACGCGCCGATCGTTCCCACCGGGGCCAAGGGCGGGTTCATCGTCAAGCGGGGCCGGTCGGGTACGGGGCCGGCCGACGTGGCCCGGGCCTACGAGATCTTCATCCGCTGCCTCTTGGAGGTCACCGACAACGTGGTCGGAGGAACGGTCGTGGCCGTGCCCGGCCGCCGGGACGGGGACGACCCCTACCTGGTGGTGGCCGCCGACCGGGGCACCAACGGCCTGTCCGACCGGGCCAACGCCGTCAGCGCCGAGCTCGGGTTCTGGCTGGGCGACGCCTTCGCGTCAGGCGGGTCCCACGGCTACGACCACAAGCGCCTGGGCATCACTGCCCGGGGCGCGTGGGTGGCCGTGACCCACCACTTCGCCCAGATGGCTGCCGAGCCGGGCACGGTGGTTGGCATCGGGGACATGTCGGGGGACGTGTTCGGCAACGCCATGGTGCTCTCCGACCGCATCCGGCTGGTGGCCGCCTTCGACCACCGGGACATCTTCGTGGACCCGGCCCCCGACCCGGCTGCGTCCCACGCCGAGCGGTCCAGGCTGTTCGCCCTCCCGTCGTCGTCTTGGCAGGACTACGACCCGTCGGTCATCAGCCCCGGGGGCGGCGTCTGGTCCCGGCTGGCCAAGAGAGTCGAGCTGAGCGACGAGGCCCGGGCTGTCCTGGGAGTCGAAGGAGGCGACCTGACGCCCGCCGAGGTGGTACAGGCCATCCTGAGCGCGCCCGTCGACCTGCTGTTCGCGGGCGGGATCGGCACCTTCGTGCGGGCCACCACCGAGGCCGAGCGTGACCTCGACGACCGGGCCAACTCCGACGTGCGTGTGCCGGCGTCCCGCGTGCGGGCGCGGGTCGTGGGGGAGGGGGCCAACCTGGCGTTCACCCAACGAGCGCGAGTGGAGCTGGCCCGCCGGGGCGTTCGCATCAACACCGACGCCATCGACAACTCGGCGGGCGTGGGGATCTCCGACCGGGAGGTCAACATCAAGATCCTCCTGCAGGCGGCCATCGAAGCGGGTGAGCTGACCACCGCCGAACGGGACGGGCTGCTGGCCGAGGTCTGCCAAGAAGTGGTCGAAGACGTCCTCGAGGACTGCCGCGACCAGAGCTTCGCCCTCAGTCGCCGGGCCGCGGCCAGCCCCGGTCTCATGGACGCCTTCGAGACCCTCATCGGTGAGCTGGAGGTGGCCGGGGTGCTCGACCGGGCGGTCGAGGCTCTGCCCACCAGCGAGGAGATGGCCGCCCGGCGGGACGCGCAGGACGGGCTCACCCGGCCCGAGCTCGCCCTCCTGCTGGCCGGGGCCAAGCGAAGCCTGGCGGCCAAGCTGCTGCGCTCGGCCGTCCCCGACCAACCCGCGCTGGGGGCGCTGCTGGTGGACTACTTCCCGTCTGCGCTGTCCCAGCGCTTCGGCCACCTTCTCGACGGGCACCGGTTGTGCCGCGAACTGATCGCCTCGGAGATGGCCAACGACGTCGTCAACCGGATGGGCCCCACGTTCACCAGCCGGCTGGCCGCCGGGATGGCGACCACGGCCACCGAGGTGGCGTGCGCTTACTGGGTGGCCCGGGGAGTGGCCGGGGCCCCGGCGCGGTGGCGTCAGATGGATGGCGACCAGGGCCCGGGGTGGGGCCAGGCGGGGATGGCCGCGGCCGCTGACCTGGCCTCGCTGCTGGAGTCGCTCACCCGCTCCTACCTACGCCGGGGCGAGACCGGGGACATCGCGGCCACCGTGGCGCGCGATGGTCCGGCCTTCACCGCCCTGGAGGCCATCGCCACGCTGCCCCAGCTGGCCATCACCGCTGATGTGGCCGAGCTCGGCCGGGAGACCGGGTGGGCGGTGACCGATGTGGCCGGGGTGTTCTTCACCGTGGGGGCGCGCCTGGGGACCGACCGCCTGGCCGCCCAGCTCATCCGGGCACCGGCGGGCGACCGCTGGACCGAGGCCGCCCGCCAAGGCGTGCTCGACGATCTCGACGACCTACGCCGGGCGGGCGCCCGCGGCGTGCTCACCGCCGCGACCGGGGGACCGTTGAGGTCGCCGAGGGACGCCGTGGCGTCGTTCCTGCGGCCCCGCTCCTACGCCCTGGTCGAGGCCCTGGCCATCGTGGCCGACATCGAGCAGGAGGCCGAGGCTCGCATAGACGCACTGGTGGTCGCGGCCCGGGCCGTCCGCCGGGTGCTCGAATAGAGGCTGGGCCGCCGGTCAGTTCCGCGGGCCCAGCAACGGGCCGAGCAGGCCGTCCAGCGGGCCCGTGGTGGTGGGCGTGAGCGCCAGGGCCGAGACCACGGGGCGTTCGCCGCCGGGCGGCGAGTTGCGCACGGTCCCGCCGGACACGAAGGTCGTGGACCCGCCGCCGTCGAGGTTCATGGCGTGGACGGCGCCCAGGGCGGTCATCAGTGCGGCCGTGTCCCGCAGCGACATCCCGGCGCTGGTGCCGTTGTCGTCGACCGTGACCAGCAGGACGTCCCCGGTGGCGGTGGCGCCCACGACGGTCCGGGCGTGACGGTCCTGGGTGAACGAGTCGGGGTTGTCCGCTGGGAAGTCGAGCCGGCCGCCGCTCAGCAGCAGAGGAGACCCGCCCATGGCGCCCTGCACGCCGCCGACGTCGACGTGGAGGGTGGCCAACCCCAAGACGGCGCCCGAGACCAAGGCGCCCACCGCGGTGGCCGCCGCCCCCCGCCCGGCCACGACCACCTGGTTGGGGCCGATCGGGGAGTTGCCCCCGCTCCCGGCCGACACGACCCGTACGGTCGTGCCGCCCGTGGGCAGGGCGGACGGCGAGGGCAGCAGCAGCTCCACGGTGACCTCGGCGGTACCGGCGGGTGTGCCGGTGGTCGGGCCCCAGCGGCGGGAGTAGAGGTTGACGCCGTCGCCCAGGGGCCGGTTGACGGCGGCCACGGCCAGCCGGTACCCGCTCAGGGTTGACACCGCCGCGCTCCAGTCGAACCCGTGCCTGAACGTGGCCCGACCGTCGCCGCCGACGGTCAAGTGGATGTGCTCGATGGCCGGGGTGGTGACCAGTTCGCCGCCGGAGACGGCCGCCCCGATCGGCCGTTGGTCCGAGCCCCAGAAGTCCCCGTTGACCGCGGCCACGCACGCCACCCGGGCGCACATCGACGTGGTGCGCTCCAACGTCCCCAGGCGGTCGCCGGCCAGCACCGGCACCAGGCGCAGGGGCGAGCCCGGGGCCAACCGGGCCACGTGGACCTCCTGGTCCGGCCCCGATCGACGCAGCACCACGTGTTCGGCCCCGGGGGCCAGCACCTCGCGGGCCACCTCCGTCCACCCCGGTGGCACCCCCTCGGCCGCCGGCGCGGCCCGTGTGGGCCCGAAGGCCAGGACCAATGCGACTACCACCACGATCACCCGCCGGCCGACCATGGCCCCACGCTAGACCGGCGGCACCGGTCTCCGGTCACGCCATCGCCGCCGTCATCCCCACCGACGTCGGCGACGCCGCCCACCGCCGGGCCCGCAACGACGCCGAGCGCGTGAAGCGCCAGTGGCGGGACCTTGACCGGGCCGAGGGCGGGGGCGAGTGGCGAGGCACCCCCGGAGGGAAGGCAGCCAAGGACTGGCGCAGCGTCGTGCGGGACTGGCACGGCTCCCAGGCCCAGGCCGAGCACGCCGCCCTACGGGAGCGGGAGCGCCTCCGCCAGCAGGCCGCCCGAGTGGCCGAAGGTGGGCTACCCGGGCCCAAGGAAGCAAAGCGGTGTGGGGATAGCCGGTAGGGGGCGCTCCTGGGGACCCCTGGAGGGGGCGGCGGGCCGCCGGCTGCGCCTAGTGGGTCCTGCACCTCCCGCTTCTTCGCCGGTACCCTGGTGATGTGGCCGAGGTACCGAAGGTGATCACCGCCGAGGAACTCGATGCGATGTCGCCGGACCAGCGTGCCCAGGTGGTGCGTGATCACATCGTGACCGACCTCGACCACCTCCCGGCAGCCTTCCGGCAGCGAGTCGAAACGACGGCGGCCCGGTTGGCTGAGCAGCTCCGTCCCGTCACCGAGTGAGCGCCCGGCGACAGGTCCGCGTCGCCCCTTCGTTCTTCGACCGGCTCGACGAACTGCTCCCTGCGGAGCGCAGCCCGACCGGAGTCCCCTCGACGGCCGACTTTCTGCTCCACGAGATACCGCCGCTCATCGATCTGCTTGCGCTCGACTACGAGGCGGCCACTCTGGCGGTCAAGGACGTTCCGGAAGTTCGGGCCCTGATCGCCGCCGGAGTGCTCGTCGCTCGGCTCGCGCTCTACGTCGTGCTCGCCGAAGACAATGGCGTCGAGATCATCTACCTCGAGATCGATCACGAGCGGTAGGGCCGATCCTCACGAACGGTGCCTGGTAGGCGCCGGCGGCCCGGCCATGCTCCACCGCGGCCAACCCGGAGGTCGTAAGGCTGGCCCCGCTCGCCCATGCCGCGCAGGCGATGGCGGCCTGTAGCGTCAGGGGCATCAGGGTGGACGTACCCACCCCGGGGCCATGACCGATGCGAGCGAGGGCGCTGGTTCCCAGCCTCCTCGGCCATTCCCCCACCGCCACCAGGTCCTGGCCGCCGTGCTGGCGCTGAGCCTGGCACTGGGCGGCTGGTGGGGTGTGCGGCTCTGGCAGCTGCGTAGCTCGGTGAGCCAGTACCGCTCCTTCTGGTCGGTGGCGCGAGGCGAGGCGGGGGGCATCCTCTACGTGGCCCTCGGGGACTCCACCGCCCAGGGAATCGGGGCCAGCGGCCCCGAGCGCGGCTACGTGGGACTCCTCGCCCAGCGCCTGCGATCCACTACCGGCCGCCCGGTGCAGGTGCTGAACCTCAGCCGCTCAGGGGCCCGTGTCCATGATGTCGTCATCGAACAGCTGCCTCGTCTGGCCGGCCTAGCGCCTGACGTTGTCACGGTGGCGGTCGGAAGCAACGACATCAAGCAGTACGACGCGACTCGGTTCCGGGCGGACTTTGACGCCCTGGTCGCGGGGCTGCCGCCCGGGACCGTGGTCGGCGACGTGCCCTGGTTCATGCATGGCGGAACGGGGCGCAAGTCGGGCGAGGCCGCGGACTATGTCGCGGCCCGGGCGGGCTCCCGCGACCTGCCAGTCGCCCGTCTCCACCGGGCCATGCGGGAAAGAGGCTGGAAGAGCATGTTCACCGACTTTTCCGCCGACTGGTTCCACCCCAACGACCGCGGCCACCGGGTGTGGGCGGATGCCTTCTGGACAGCGATCAACCGAGCTGGCCCTGGCCAGGCTCGGCGAAGCAGCCGGCTCCCGGGGCGGTGAAGAACAGCTTGGAGCGAGCTCAGCGCTCCGCTACACGCTCCGGCGGTGCGACCGCGTCGGTCCTTTCGCCGGCGCCAGCATCCACATCGGTGCCGAGCGGCCGGCCGGTCGCGAACGCCTTCTCCACCGTCTTTCGAGTCGAGTCCTCATCGAAAGCGTGAACGGTGAGCTTGGCTCCTCCGGCGCGGCGAAAGGTGCCCTGCAGCGACCAGTGCGGCCTCCAAGTCCGCCCTTCGAGGCGCCCATAACCCCGAGCATCCCTTCGCCCGACCGGGCGCCCCAAACGCCGGCCGTGAGTCACGGCCGACTTTGCATCCGGGCTGCTACAGGACGTGGAACACGACGCCATCTGCCTCGGCGGCCGCACGAAGGTTCGGTCCGACATCGTTGTGTGACACGGCGATCCCCCGGCCGAGCAGGTGGGCAGCGGCGAGCGCCTCGACCATGGCCGCCGAGAGCGACCGCCCGCTGGCACGGTGGCGAGTCTGTAATAGCGCCATCGGCCAAGCCATGTCCCCGAGGCTCAGGACCTCGATCGAGGGCGGCAGGGCGACGAGCTGGGCTCGAAAGCGCTCCTGCATGTCTTCGGGCAACGAGGCGACTGGCCCGGACAGCTTGCCGACGACGGTCGGATCGGCAAACGATGAGCACAGCCGGAACAGCCAGAGGCCCGTGGTGGCCACGCCATCGGGAGCCAGTCCATCGAGGGTCTCGTCGCGTTGGCCGACGAGGATGTCGCGCAGCAGGTGATCGTCGACAACCGTCGCCGGCACTACGTCGTGGCGAGATCGGGATCGTCGAGGCCCGCCACGAACGCCACATGGTCCTCGGCCGACAGAGCTGCCTCAAGCAGCCCGGCTCGCCCGCCGGGGGGCAGGAGGACGACGGCGTCACCGAGATCGACGACGGTCACACGCCCGCCCTGATCGAGGCCCCACCGGTGGCGGACAGCGGCCGGGACGGACATCTGGCCGCTGGAGGAGACGAGGAACTCCGAGGCTGCGTGCACTGCCCCACTCTCCGATCTACTTGGTAGGTAAACAGCTTACCAAGTGTGGAGCTACTTCTCTCGGTACTGCCCGGTGCCCTCGACTGTCCCAGAACGACGCCGCGCACCGCCGGACAGAGCTCGCCCTGATCGCCGGCTGAGCGATCGCCGACGGGCAGGCGGTACTGACGCCGGTGCGCGATCGGCCAGGCCATCGGCGTCGACCGACGGAGACGCAGTAGGCGCTACCTCGGGTCGATTCTGCTCAACTCGCCACCGACTGTGTAAGGCTCCGGCGATATCTCGACGTTGCCGAGGAACGAGCTACGCAATCATTGAGCTGTGCCGGGCATCATCGAGGACGGGGATCCAGGCAGAAGCGGCCTTCACATGCACTCTTCCGTCACGGTGGGCGCCGAGTCTGGGGGCGACGTGCCGACGCTCGACGTCGAGTCCTTCTCGGACCGGCTTCGCCTCATGGGGCTTGACACGGACTTGGTTGACGAGGCTGATCGGCGTCTTCGGTCGGACCCAAGCGAGGGCATGCACTGGCTCGAACAGGGGCTGAAGGAGCGACAGCCGCCCCGGAAGCCACCGACGTGCAGCTGCGGCGACGTCCTGATCGACGTCTCGTGGCGGGGGCGTGCGACCGTCCGCTGCGGCGCCTGCGGCTCTCGTTGGGGTGTCGAGGTCGTCGACGAGGAGACCGAGTCGCTCTGGGCCATCAGTGGCCCAACCCCGGAGTGGGTCGAAGCGCATCCGATCGAGGAGCGCTTTCGGTACGACGAGTTTCAGCCGGCAAACGTGCTTCGCGACGGCATGCCTCCGATCCCGGCTGATGGCATTGAGCCCGGGACGTTCTTTCCGGTCGCAACATGGCAAGGCACCCGGGATGCCGCCGTTCTGTATGTCCACCGCCTGGAGCCGGACGAGTTCGACTTGCCAGGTGACGAGTACGAGGAGGAGATCGAGCACCTCGTGCTCGGGGAGGACGGCCAATGGACGGGCACGGGAAGCGGAGGCGGGAACTGGGTCAACGTCTTTGACCCGCCAGCGGACCTCTTGGAGAAGTACGTCGTCCTCGGGACAGGCATCTCTGGGACTGGGGATGGAGACGACGTGGTGTCGTGCATGGGTGCTCTCTGCAGCAGCAGCGTGGGCGCAGTCGAAGCGATCGACAAGTACGGGAGCCACACGATCCCGGTTTCTCCTGAGCGGCCCTTTTTCGTCGTGGGGGTGCGTGGCCCGGGCCAGGTGCGCATCCTGGACAAGCATGGCCGCGTCTTGACCGGACACACCGGAGTCCCGCTCGAGTTCGACCTGAATGGTTGACCGACGGCTACGCCGGCCACGCAGGTCGTCCGGGCATCATCCTCCCTTCCGCTGCGGATCCACAGCTCGAGGTAGCCCATAACCACAAGCGCAGCGGGTCCGAGGGCTGCCACCTACCGCCGGACCAGCGGCAGTGGCTCAGAGGCGTAGAAGATCCTTGGCGAGCGCCTGGCGGAGCGCCCACGGAGCGGGGGATGGGGAGTACCCGGGAAATCCGCCATTACTGAAGACCCAGTTGAGGTAGGACACGAACGGCATCTGCGTCTCTGCATCGAATATCCCGTCTGCGCAGCCGTCGGGGACCACGATGCCGTACGGCGGCCCGCCGCTGGTGTTGTCCTTGTGAAGTCGGTCAGGAGCGACGGGGAGCACGAAGGGGCCGACGTCTTCCGTACTCTCGTCGGCCCACCGCTGGTGGGCTCGGTGTTCCTCATTCAAGTGTTGTCTCATAGACTCGCCGGGGTACCGCGCACCCTCGACCTCGAACACCAACGGGTCCGCCGAGGCCGACGATGTCCACATCGGATGGGTGCCGACGAGCCAGACGTCGCCTACAAGGCGCACCCAAGACTGCAGCGTCAGGGGCACCATGCCGAAATGGGCCTGAAGCCACGCCGCCAGTTCTGGCGCGTCGGTGCTCGGCGGATGGTGCGGGATGATCGGCGTCTGATCGTCATCGTTCGCGTGGAACTGACCTGTTTCTGAGTTCGCGATAGAGATCCCGGATCGATCAGTCCGCATCGCGGGGTCCCTGGTCGGTTGGCTTCGAGGTGTGCTGGCGATGGTAGGTGAGGCGGCGGAGACGGGCTGCTTCGAG
>JBFMCT010000051.1 GCA_040754375.1 Actinomycetota bacterium | reverse complement strand
CAGGGCCGCCGCCGGGCAGGGCCGCCGCCGGGCAGGGCCGCCGCCGGGCAGGGCCGCCGCCGGGCAGGGCCGCCGCCTTACGGGGCCGCCAACGAGCAGGGCCGCCGCCGGGCAGGGCCCCCGCCGGGCAGGGCCGTGCTGGTCTGGGTTCGATCGCCTCCCGCCGAGACGCTGGCGGGTGCTTCAGCCGGCGCGGTCGGGGCCGGAGGGCGAGCCCGACGTCCGGGCCCGCCAGGCCTCCTCGGCCCTCGACAGCACCTCGCGCAGAGGCAGACCGGCCCGGCGGGCGGCCCGGGCGGCGTCGGAGTGCTCGACCTTGACCCGACCGGCGCTGACCTTGACCCGCACGGGCAGGCCTTCGATCTCGACCTCACCGCTACTGCGGGCCGCCGGCCACCGCTCCAGGCGCTGGCCCCGCAGGCCCAGCGAACCTGTCTCAGCCGTCAGCACCCCGCCCACCTGCTCGGCCAAGGCCGGGTCGGTGAGGGCGCTGACCGTGTAGGCCGGGCGCCCCTTCTTCATCACTATGGGCGTGACCCAGGCGTCGTGGGCACCGGCGTCGAGCAGGGCGGCCAGGGTATGGGCCAGCACCTCGCCGGTGGCATCGTCGACGTTGACCTCCAGCAGCATGACCGGCTGCCCGGGCCCGGCCGCCCCGGTGGCGGTGGTGGCCTGGCCCAGCACCACCTGGGTCAGGTTGGGCAGGTCGGGCAGCTCCCGCTCGCCCGCTCCGAACCCGGTGGCCATCACCGTCATCGCCGGCATGGGCCCGTACGAGGTGGCGGTGGCGGCCAGCAGAGCGGCCCCGGTGGGGGTGGTCAGCTCGACCCCGATCTCGCGCCCGTAGGTGGGGGCGCCCCGCAGTAGCTCGACCACCGCCGGGGCGGGGTTGGGCAGGGCCCCGTGGGCGCTGCGGACCATGCCCGTGCCCGTGGCCACTGCGCTGGCCCGCACCTGGTCGACGTCGAGCAGCTCGAGGGCGGCGCACACGCCCACGATGTCGATGATGGCGTCCACCCCGCCGACCTCGTGGAAGTGGACCTGCTCGACGGGCCGGCGGTGGAGGCGGCCCTCGGCCCGCGCCAAGGCTGCGAACGTGGCCTGTGCCCGGTCCCGCACCCGGTCGGGCAGGCGGGCTTCGTCGATGAGCCCGGTGATGTGGGCGTAGGTGCGGACCACCCCGTCCTCGGGGGCCCGTACCTTGACCCTGGTGGCGGCGATGCCCGAGCGCATGGTGGGCTCGATCTCCATCCGCCAGCCGGGCACCGGCAGCCGCTCCAGGAGCGAGCGCACCTCGTCGACGTCCGCCCCGGCGTCCAGCAGGCTGCCCAAGGCCATGTCCCCGGCGATGCCCGCGAAGCAGTGGAACCAGGCGACGTTGGTCACGAGAGGCGCATCAGCCGCAGGGCCGCGCAGGCCGCGCCGTAGCCGTTGTCGATACCGACCACGGTGATCCCGGCCGCGCAGCTGGCCATCATGGCCAGTAGGGCGGTGATGCCGTTGAGCCCGGCCCCGTAGCCCACGCTGGTCGGCACGGCGATGACCGGGGCGGGCGTCAGTCCCCCGGCCAGGCTGGCCAACGCGCCCTCCATGCCGGCCACCACGATGACCACGTCGGCCTCGGCCAGCTCGTCGGCCGTGACCAGAAGCCGGTGGACCCCGGCCACCCCGACGTCGGCCAGCAGGAGCGGACGCAGGCCAAAGGCGCTGAGCACGGTCTCACACTCCTCGGCCACCGGGAGGTCGGCCGTCCCGGCGGTGAGGACCAGCACCCGGCCCGGTCGGGGCGGCTGGGGACGCCACACCAGCGTGTGGCCGGTGCGTACGGCCCCCGGGTTGCGGGCCTCGGCCGCGGCCGCCTGGTGCTCGTCGGCTCTGGTCAGCAGCACCGGCCCGCCCGGTTCGTCGAGCAGCTCGGCCACGATGGCCGCACACTGCTCGGGCGACTTGCCGGGGCCGTATACGGCTTCGGGCATGCCCTGGCGCAGGGCGCGGTGGTGGTCGACCCGGGCGAAGCCCAAGTCGGCGAACGGCAGGCGCTTCAACTTGGAGACGGCGTCGTCGGCCGACAGGACGCCCGAACGCACGTCGTCGAGGATCCGGCGCAGGCTGGGCTCGTCCACGGGGTGCATTATCGCCGTGGGCGGAGGTGGCTGCCCGCCGACGGCCCGCCAGCGGCCCCGGTGCCCGCCGCCGGTGCCCGCCGAAGGCCGCCGATGCCCGGCTGCCGGCCTCCGGAGAACTACGGTCTGGCCCCGTGAGCGAGAACGCCGGTCCTAGCCAGGCCCGGGTCGGGTTCCTGGGCCCCCCGGGGACGTTCACCGAAGAGGCCCTGCTGGGCGAGCCCGACCTGGCTGCCGGCGACCTGGTGGCCCTGCCCTCGATGCCCGAGGTGCTGGCTGCCACTGCCGCCGGCGAGGTCGACCTGGGGTTCGTGGCCCTGGAGAACTCCATCGAGGGCACGGTTCGCCAGGTGCTCGACGCGCTCATCTTCGAGTACGACCTGCTCATCCAGCGCGAGGTCGTCATCGGGATCCGCCAGAACCTGCTGGGCCCGCCGGGAATGTCCCTGGCCGACGTCAAGGCGGTGGCCTCGTTCCCAGACGCGGCCGCCCAGTGCCGGCGGTTCCTGTCCGAGACCCTGCCCGGTGTGCCCGTGCTGGCTTCTACGTCCACGGCCGAGGCCGCCCGCCAGGTCGGCCAGTCCCCGCCCGATGGCACGGCCGCCGTGGGCACCGCCCTGGCCGCCGAGCTGTACGGGCTGGAGGTGCTGGCCGAGGGCATCCAGGACCACACCGACAACGTGACCCGCTTCGTGGTCGTGGCCCCGCCCACGGCCGGGATCCCGGAGATGACCGGACACGACAAGACCACGATCGTGTGCTTCCAAGAGCATGACCAGCCTGGGAGCCTGCACGCCATCTTGGGCCAGTTCACGGCCCGCAACATCAACCTGACCAAGCTGGAGTCGCGCCCGACTAAGCACATCCTGGGCGACTACTGCTTCATCATCGACCTGGAGGGACACGTCGACGACGAGGTCGTCTACGACACCTTGCGTGACCTCCACGCCCAGCTGCGCAGCATCAAGTTCCTCGGGTCCTACCCGGCCGCTGGCGAGCACGGCCCCGCCATCCGCCGCGACGCCGAGGCCTCATGGCGGTCCGCCGACCACTGGGTCAGCAACCTTCGGGCCAAGGTCGTGCGTTCGCCGGGCCGGTAACCTGGCCCCACCGGCGGCTTCCGGGAGGGATGGCAGAGCGGCCGAATGCGAGGCTCTTGAAAAGCCTTGGGCGACGAGCCCCGTGGGTTCGAATCCCACTCCCTCCGCCGGCACCTGCCGAAGTCTCGGTAGATTTCCTGCCGCTCAGCGGTCACGAACCTACCGAGACTGCCAGGCCGACGACGGCGGGGCCACGGCTGTGCAACACTCGGGGGGCGAGGAGAGGTGACCGAGCGGCCGAAGGTGATCGCCTGCTAAGCGATTAGGGGGTGTAAAGCCTCCTCGAGGGTTCGAATCCCTCCCTCTCCGCCGGCCGCCGGCCTTGGTCAGATCTTCTTCTCGGTGATGTTCCCGCCGCCGGTGGACGACGCGCCTTTCAGGGACGGGTCACCTTCCTTGCGCCCGCCTCGCAGGTCGCTGTTCTGCTCCTCGGGGTCATCGGTCATCGGTTCACCCGTCTTGGGGTTCACTTTGGGCATGATGCTCCTCCTTTGCGATCGGCCCGTTCCTCCCCCGCCCGGCCCGCCCGGAAACGCCGGGTAGACTGCCAGAGGTCGCCCCCACGGGCGGCCACAACCTTCAGCGCTGGTAGCTCAACGGATAGAGCATCTGACTACGGATCAGAAGGTTGGGGGTTCGAATCCCTCCCAGCGCGCTGGCAAATTTGCAGTTCAGAGGCTATGCCGAGGCTTCTGAGGTTCCTGGCGAGGCCGGGCGAGTCCACAAAAAGTCCACACCCCGCTGGAACAGCCCGTCGAGGGCGTCGGTAATCTCGACGTCCCGCTCCGGGAACAAGTGCCCATAGGTGTCGTAGGTGACCGTGATCGATGAGTGCCCCATACGGCGCATCACGGCATATGGATCAGCCGTCGAGGCGATGCAGAACGCGGCATAGGTGTGCCTCAGGTCGTGGAACCTCAGGCCCTCGGGCAAGCCCGCGGTCCGGACCGCCGGCTTGAACTTGCTGCTGTAGAAGTTGCCGTGCCGGAGCGGCCCCCCCTTCGGGCTGGTGAAGACGAGTTCCTCCCGGTTGTCGCGTCGTGCCCCAAGGTAGGTGGCGAGCTCTTCCAGCAGTCGCGGTGGCATGGGCACATGGCGGTTCGCGTACGTCTTGGTAGGCCCGACGATGAGTTGGCCGGCGACATCACTGACGGACTCCGCAACCTCGACCCGCGCGCGCCGGAAATCGATCCGCTTGACCCGAACTGCTCCGATCTCGCCGGCCCGAAGGCCGGTGTAGGCCGCGAACCGGATCAGTGTGCCGTACGGCGGGGTGATTGCATCGGCGAGTGCTTGGACTTCCTCAGGCCTGAGGAACAGCATCTCGGACTTGCGCGGGCGGACGAGGCGAAGCGCACTCGCCGGGTTGGCCTTGAGTGCGCCGGCATCCACCGCAACCGCCAGCACGTGGCGCGCCACCTGGGCGGCGATCCGGACGACGTCGGGGCCGGCGCCGCCGGCGGTCAGGTCGCTCGTGAACGTCCTCATCGCCGGTCGGTCGATCGAGCCCACCGGCGCATCGCCGAGGAGGGGCAGCACATGCCGGCGCAGGTTGACCTCGTAGTCGAGGCGCGTCTTCGGCTTCAGGTGGCCCAACTGGCCCAGCCACTCGTCGGCCCAGTCGGCGAAGGTGACCTTGCCGAGCCTCGGGTCCAGCCAGTCGCCACGGACCTTGTCGGTCTCCACCGAAGCGGCGAACCGCGTGGCATCCGTCTTCCTGGTGAAGTTGCGCGCCCGCTGGCGGCCGTTGGGGTCCCGGTAGCGGACCTGGAAGTTCCCCGACGTTGTTCGCCGCATCGACGCCATGGGCCAAATGCTAGGTCCGCCGCGGGCGAATGGACCGAGCCACATGGCGGACGATCGTCTCCCTCGCGTCGTGGTCTGACCCGAGCGGCTGGGGCGCCGTAAGGTCGAGCGATGGGCGTCGGGCGGTGGAGGAGCGGGCGTGGACGTCTTTAGGGTCCGGGAGCAGCTCGTCGGGGACTACCGGGCTTTCACGGCTGCGTTCGTGGAGCCGCGAGACCCGCGGATCGCGGGGTTCATCGAGCAACGGCTGGCCGAGGGGTCGCAGTGGCCCGAGCCCTGGCTGTCGCTCAACCCCAACTTCGCCGTCGGGGGGACGGCCACCGAGCTGGCCGACGGCGGCGTGCTCCACCCCGAGTGCGCCCGAATCTTCCGGCTCAAGTCCGGGCCCGACGACTCCGGCGGGCGGCCGGTGACGTTCCACCGCCACCAGCGCGACGCCATCGAGGTCGCCGCGACAGGCCGGTCCTATGTCCTGACCACGGGCACGGGCTCGGGCAAGTCCCTCGGCTACATCGTGCCCGTCGTCGACCGGGTGCTGCGCGAGCAGGCCGACGGGGGCGGACGACGCCAGGCGGGGGTCAAGGCCATCGTCGTCTACCCCATGAACGCCCTGGCCAACAGCCAGCGGATCGAACTGCGCAAGTTCCTGTCCTACGGCTATGGGCCGGGGGAGCAGCCGGTGACCTTCGAGCGCTACACCGGCCAGGAGAAGCCCGACGAGCGCCGGCGCATCCTCGCCGAGCCGCCCGACATCCTGCTCACCAACTACGTGATGCTCGACCTCGTCCTGACCCGTCCCGACGAGCGCCAGCACCTCATCGAGGCCGCCCGGGGCCTCCGCTTCCTGGTGCTCGACGAGTTCCATACCTACCGGGGCCGACAGGGTGCCGACGTGGCCATGCTCGTGCGGCGGGTGCGCGAAGCGTGCGAGTCGCCCGGCCTCCAGGTCGTCGGCACCTCGGCCACGGTCGCGTCGACCACCGCCACGCTGGCCGGTCGGCGCCGCGACGTGGCCGACCTCGCGTCCCGCCTGTTCGGGGCCGAGGTGGCACCCGAGGCGGTCATCGGCGAGACGCTGGTGAGGGCCACCACCGGCGACCAGCCCGGCGTCGCCGCCCTGCGCCTAGCAGCCGCGCAGGCCGCGGCCACCGACCCCCAGGCCCCAGCCACGCCCTACGCCGAGTTGGCCGGCGACCCGCTGGCGGCCTGGGTCGAGTCGGCGTTCGGCCTGGCCGCCGACCCCGAGACGGCCGCCCTCGTCCGCCAGGTCCCCACCTCGGTCGCCCTGGCCGCCGAGCGGCTGGCGGGCGAGGCCGGCATCGACGCCGGCACCTGCGCCACCGCTATCCGCAACACCCTGTTGGCGGGCAGCCGCGCCCGTCACCCCGACCACGGGCGGCCGCTCTTCGCCTTCCGGCTCCACCAGTTCGTGTCCAAGGGCGACACCGTCCACGCCAGCCTCGAGCCCGAGCCCGACCGCTACCTGACCGACCACTACCAGCTACGGGTGCCGGGTGCCGACCACAAGGCTCTGCTGCCGCTGGGGTTCTGCCGAGAGTGCGGCCAGGAGTACTACGTGGTGGCCCGGGTCGCCGACGGCGGGCCGGTCCGGTTCGTCGGCCGCCGCGACGCCGACGCCTCCGGGGGCGACGCCGTCACCGGCTACCTCTACCTGTCGACCGACCTCCCCTGGCCCGCCGACCCGGCCGAGGACGGGCGCCTTCCCGACCACTGGCTGCTGGAGGACGACAACGGCACGTCCTCGGTGGTCGCCTCCAAGCGCAAGTACCTCCCGACGCCGGTCTGGCTCGCCCCCGACGGCGAGCAACGCCCGGAGGGCCAAGGCGTGCCCGCCTGGTTCATGTCGACCCCGTTCGCCTTCTGCCTGCGCTGCCGGGTCTCCTACGAGCAGGTGCGGGGCAACGACTTCTCCAAGCTGGCCACCCTCGACCAGGAGGGA
Source organism: Actinomycetota bacterium (assembly GCA_040754375.1). Taxonomy (NCBI): domain Bacteria; kingdom Bacillati; phylum Actinomycetota; species Actinomycetota bacterium. The sequence goes on along the minus strand of JBFMCT010000051.1, from coordinate 12,536 downwards.
CGGTCGTCAGCCGTCACCGTGCTGAGCGCCAGCGTCGTCCGCTCCCTACGCGCCCTGCCCCCCGAGGCCCTCGACAACAAGGCCCGCAAGCTGCTGACGTTCGTCGACAACCGCCAGGACGCCTCCCTCCAGGCGGGTCACTTCAACGACTTCGCCCAGGTCGGCCAGCTCCGAGGCGCGCTGTGCGCCGCCCTGGCCGCCCGCCCCACCGGGCTCACCCACGAGGTCGTCGCCCAGGAGGTGACGGCCGCCCTCGGCCTGGAGCCCGCCCGGTTCGCGGCCAGCCCCGAGGCCAAGTTCTCGGCCAAGGAGTCGGCCGAGCGGGCCCTGCGCCAGGTCGTGGAGTACCGCCTCTACACCGACCTGAAGCGGGGCTGGCGGGTAACCATGCCCAACCTGGAGCAGACCGGGCTCCTGCGGGTGCAGTACGCCGACCTGGCCGAGATCGCGGCCGACGAGCCCACCTGGACCGGGCGCCACCCCGCCCTCGTGGCCGCCGATGCGGCCCTGCGCCAGGAGCTGGCCCGCATCCTGCTCGACGAGCTGCGCCGGGTGCTGGCCATCGACGTGGACTGCCTGACCGAGCTGGGCTTCGAGCGCGTCCAGCGGGAGTCCCGCCAGCACCTGCGCGAGCCGTGGCGCATTGAGGACACCGAGCGCCTCGAACTGGTGGGCACGGCCTACCCGCGCTCGGGCACGCCGGGCGGGGCCCGTACCGACCTCAACGTCTCGGGCCGCACCGCCTTCGGCCGCTACCTGCGCAGCCCCGCCGGCCTGGGGCGCGCGCTGTCGGCCGAGGACGGCCTGGCCATCGGCGCCGGCCTGCTGGCGGTCCTCCACGAGGTGGGCGTGCTGACCCAGGCGGGCGTCGACGCCAACGGGGTGCCGGGCTACCGGCTGAAGGCCTCGGCGCTGCGCTGGGCCCCGGGCGACGGCACCAAGGGTGCCGATGACCCGCTGCGGCGGCGGCTGGAGAGCGAGGCCGTGGCCCGGGTCAACCCCTTCTTCCGTGACCTGTACCGCGAGGTCGGCCTCAGCCTGGCCGGGATGTACGCCAAGGAGCACACCGCCCAGGTGCCCCCCGCGGCCCGGGAGGAGCGCGAGGAGGACTTCCGCGAGGGCACCCTCCCCCTGCTCTACTGCTCGCCCACGATGGAGCTGGGGATCGACATCGCCAGCCTCAACGCCGTCGCCCTGCGCAACGTGCCCCCCACGCCCGCCAACTACGCCCAACGGTCGGGGCGGGCGGGGCGGTCGGGCCAGCCCGCGCTGGTCACCACCTACTGCGCCACCGGCAACGCCCACGACTCATACTGGTTCGCCCGCAGCCGCGACATGGTGGCCGGCGCGGTACAGCCGCCCCGCCTCGACTTGGCCAACGAGGAGCTGGTGCGCTCCCACGTCCACGCCGTTTGGCTGGCCGAGACGGGCCAGTCGATGAAGTCGTGCCTCACCGACGTGGTGGACGCCGCCGGTGACACCCCCAGCCTGGCCTTCCGGCCCGAGGTGTGGCGGGCGCTCATCGACGCCCGCGCCCGGCGCCGGGCCGTCCCCCGGGCCGAACGGGTGGTGGCCGACCTGCGGCGCACCTGGGCTACCGCCGGCGACCCGGCCCCCTGGTGGTACGACGGGTGGGTGGCCGACGTGGTGGAACGGGCGCCCGACAACCTCGACCGGGCTCTCGACCGCTGGCGCGACCTCTACCTCACCACGCTGGCCGAGTACACCGAGCAGGGCCGGGTGGCCGTCGACCCCAGCGCCCCCCGCAGATCTCAGGACAACGCCGCCAGTCGTGCGCGCGAGGCCCGTGACCGCCTGAGGCTGCTGCGCAACGAGGACGCCGAGGTCGGCCAGACCGACTTCTACTCCTACCGCTACCTGGCCTCGGAGGGCTTCCTGCCCGGCTACTCGTTCCCCCGCCTGCCCCTGGCCGCCTACATCCCCGGAGGGCGGCCCGGCCGGGGGTCCCGGGAGGGCGACTACCTCCAGCGACCCCGCTTCCTGGCCATCCGGGAGTTCGGGCCGGGCGCTCTCATCTACCACGAGGGCGCCCGCTACGAGGTCGTGCGTATCCAGCTCCCCCGCAGTGCCGAGGGCCGGGCGTCGGTCGACACCGAGGACGCCCGCCGCTGCCAGGCGTGCGGCTACCACCATCCGGTGGGGGTGGGCACCGACACGTGCGAGGGGTGCGGAACCGGCCTGGCGGCCAAGACCTACGGGCTGCTGCGCCTTCAGACCGTGCACACCCGCCGGCGGGAGCGGATCTCCAGCGACGAGGAGGAACGTCGGCGCTCGGGGTTCGAGATCGAGGTCTCCTACCGCTACGGCACCCACGGTGACCGCCCGGGCCGCATCGACGCCCGCAGCACGCTGGGTGCCAACCCCGACGGCCCGCTGCTGGAGCTCACCTACGGCGATGCCGCCACTGTCCGGCTGACCAACGTAGGACGGCTGCGACGCAAGGACCGCGACGACCGGGGGTTCTGGCTCGACACCGAGACGGGGCGCTGGCTCTCGGACCGCCAGGCAGCCGACGCCCCCGTCGACGCCGGCCACCTCGAGGGCGACTTCGCCGACGTGGCCACCCGCGCCAAGGTCATCCCCTTCGTCTCCGACACCCGCAACATCGTCGTGGTCCGCCACGCCCGGCGCCTCGACGACACCGAGGCCACCTCGCTGCGCTACGCCCTCGAGCGGGGGGCCGAGGCCTTCTTCCAACTGGAGGACGCCGAGCTCGACTCGACCGCCCTTCCCGACGACGGCCGCCGCGGCCGGTTCCTGCTCACCGAGTCGGCCGAGGGGGGTGCCGGCGTCCTGCGCCGTCTCGTGCTCGAGCCCGACGCCATCGCCCGGGTCGCCCGGGTGGCCCTCGACCGCTGCCACTTCCACCCCTCCACCGGGGAGGACCTCGGGCATGCCCCCGGGGCGCGCGAGCGCTGCGAACGGGGCTGCTACGAGTGCCTGCTGTCCTACTCCAACCAGTCAGACCACGCCCTGATCGACCGCCACCGCGTCCGCGACCTGCTGGTGGAGCTGGCCGGCTCGTCCACGGCCGCCGGTGCCGGCGGCCGTACCCGGGCCGAGGCCCGCGACGTGCTGGCCTCCCTGGCTGACTCGTCGCTGGAACGACGGTTCGTCGACTGGCTCGACGACCGGGGCCACCGCCTGCCCGACCGGGCCCAGGTGACGGTGTTCGAAGCGCGCGCCCGGCCCGACCTCGTCTACGACCTGCCCACCGGCCCCTACGCCGTTTTCGTCGACGGGCCCGTCCACGACAACACCACCCAGGCCGAGCGCGACGCCGCCGCCGAGGAACGGCTCCTCGACGCCGGTTGGGGCGTGGTCAGGGTGCGCCACGACGACGACTGGGAGGCCCTGGTCGCCCGCCATCGCTCGGTTTTCGGGCCGGCCCGGGCCACGCGCCGCTCATGATCGCGGCCGTGAGCGCGCGAGCACGAGGGACGGTGCGCAGCCCTATGGGTTGTCATCGCGCCGGCTCCCGGTAACGGGCGGACCGTCTCGACCCCTCCATCTCCAAGCGGCCGCTCGCGGCGAGCCCGCGAAGCAGCCGCGAGGCCTGGTCATCGGAGAGCTGGCAAAGGGTGGCCGCCTCTCGACGAGTGATCGACCCGTGCTCGCGGGCGTAGGTGACCACCATCTCCTCCTGCTGGATGCGGTCGAAGCCACGGGTCCGGACGTAGTCGGCCGGACGGCCTAGCTGGCGGTACATGGCAGCCGAGAGGTGGTAGGTGCGGGCCTTTCGCTCACCTCGGGATTCGAGGTTGCCACGACCGACCAGCTCGTTGAGCAATGCACGAGCCTCGTCCTGGTTGAGCTGAAGCAGTTCGGCAGCCCGCGACGAGGTGATCCGCCCTTCCCCTCGGACCTCGTGCAGCACCTGGAGCGTGGGCAGGGAGAGCCTGTCGCCGCGTCGTTCGGCCCCGGCGACGAACGCTGCCAGCTCACGGTCGGCAGGCCCGGGCCGGACCCTCACCTCGACCCATTGGGCGGTGGAGCGGCCATAGTCGGGAGCGGCACGCCCGAGCGCGAGTTGGCTCCAGTAGACCTTGTTGATGCCTCGGCCGGTGCGGTCAACGATCCCAGCGCGCTTGAATGCGTCGGCCAGCCGGGGGTTGCGCGCGTTGGGAGGGGCCGTGAGGACGTTGCCGACGGTGATACCTGCCGGGAAGCCTCCGGCGTTGGAGATGGCGAGGACCCCGTCCTCGATCGCCACCCTGACCTGTCCTCGCATGGCGTAGTCGCGATGGACGAGCGCATTGGCGACGAGCTCACGCAGGGTTGAGTCGGCGAAGCGGGGGAGGCCGATCCTGAAGAGGCCGTCCTCGATCTCCTCCTCGGGGTTGTAGGGCTCGATCGCGGTGGTCAGCTCGATCATGGCTCGCAGCAGCGGCCTTCTGTCGATCCGGTTGACGACCACGTCGAGGTTCCCCAGGACCTGGAAGGCGGTTTCGTGCGTCGGGATAAAACGTTCGATGGCGGCGTCGGTGCCGAACAGCAGCACGGCGCCCAGGGCAAGGACCCCACCGGGAAGGAGGAACCCCAAGGCGGTGATCAGGTCATGGTCGGAGAGGGTGGCGAGCACCCGGTCGCCCTGGCCGCCGGCGAGATCGCGGAAGCGGGCGAGTTCCGCCGGATCGAGGTCCGGCTTGGTGGCACCCGGCAGCGGCAGGAGTGAGACGTCGACCGCTCCGATCGCACCGGCTCGGCCGAGCTGCTCGTGGGGGAGCATGGGCACGCATGTCGGCTTGCCCTGCACGTCGATCGCCCTGCGCAGGTATAGCCCGCCGGAAGTGGAGACGATCGTTCGGGGCGGGGCGACGTGTACCGCCACGACGTGCTTGCCGTCGATGGCGTGGACCTCAGCCTCGACCACGACCGATGGCGCCGTGCGGCCAGCGATCATGGACGCGAGGCGAACCGGGTCGGTTGTCGTCCCGTGGCGGGGGGTGGTCCCGGTGATCGAGCCGTCGTCAGCCACGCCGAGCAGGATCCGGCCACCGTCAGCGTTAGCAAGGCAGACGACGGCCTCGACAAGCCGATCATCGTTGACCTCCGTCTTGAACTCCACGCTCAGCGACTCGCCTGCCCGGGCGAGTGCCTTGACCTCTTCGGCGTTCACCTGCCCAACCGTAGCGCATTGGTTTGCGCTTTATGAGACACATACCGACATGCGCATTGTTTGCGACAGTTTGCACAATCCCCAAGTAGCCCTCGGGCGGTCCCACGGAACTAGCCCTATTGGGAGCCCTCCGGGCGGGAGCGGGTGTAATCCGTCAGGTCGGCGACGCGCCGTAGTCCGCTCGGGCCAGGTAGTGGCACCTTCTCCCGCGCGTCGTACCTCTGCGCGAAGCACGCCTGCGCCGCCTTGTAGACGTTCTGGTAGTCGATGAAGACGGCGACTCTGCTCACGGACGAGGTCCCCGGAAAGGTAAACCCCGCCATTCCGGTGAGCCGAAGGCGTCCCGAAAGGCGGGGAGGATTAGGACCCAGACTCTACTTGGCCAGGACCAGTATCGCCACCGCTGCCGGGACACCCCCCGGCGCGGGGGCGGCTTGGACAGCCTACGGTTGTCGGCCATGGAGCTCGGTGGGCGGGGAGCAGGCTCGTTCGCGGCTGGGTCGCTCGTGCATGCACGGGGGCGGGAGTGGGTGGTGCTGGCCGAGAGCGAGCCCGACCTGTTGGTGCTACGGCCCCTGGGTGGTGGCGACGACGACACCGCCGCCGTCCTGCCCAACCTCGAGCCGGTGCGGCCCGCCACCTTCCCTCCGCCGACGGCCGCCGACCTGGGCGACGCTGCCAGCGCCCGCCTGCTGCGTACCGCGCTGCGCATCGGCTTCCGGTCTTCGGCCGGGCCGTTCCGCTCACTGGCCAACCTGGCCGTGGAACCCCGGGCCTACCAGTTCGTGCCCCTGTTGCTCGCCCTGCGCCAGGGCCCGGTGCGCATGCTCATCGCCGACGACGTGGGTATCGGCAAGACCGTCGAGGCCGGCCTTATCGCCGCCGAGCTGCTGGCCCAGGGCGACGCCCGCCGCCTGGCCGTGCTGTGCAGCCCAGCCCTGGCCGAGCAGTGGCAGGGCGAGCTGCGGGACAAGTTCGCCATCGACGCCGAGCTCGTACTGCCGGCCACCGCCGCCCGCCTGTCCCGCCGGCTGATGCTCAACCAGTCGCTGTTCGACCGCTACCCCCACGTGGTGATCTCCACCGACTTCATCAAGTCCCCGGCCCGGCGCCACGAGTTCGTGAACCACTGCCCCGAGCTGGTGATCGTCGACGAGGCCCACACCGCGGTGGCCGAGGGGTCGGGCGGCGGCGCCCGGGCCCGCACCCAGCGCCACGAGCTGCTCAAGGCCCTGGCCGCCGACGCCACCCGCCACCTCGTGCTGGTGACGGCCACGCCCCACTCGGGCAAGGAGGAGGGCTTCCGCAACCTGCTGGCCCTGCTCGACCCCGAACTGGCCACCGTCGACCTCGACGACCCCCGGGGGCGGGCGCGGCTGGCCCGCCACTTCGTTCAGCGTCGCCGGGCCGACATCCGCCACTACCTCGACGAGGACACCGCCTTTCCCTCCGACCGTCTCAGCCGGGAGGCGCCCTACGAGCTGTCGGCGCCCTACGCCGCCTTCTTCGACCGCGTCCTGGCCTACGCCCGTGAGCAGGTGGTCGACGCCACCGACCCGTCCGGCCCCACGGTGCGCCAAAGAGTGAGGTGGTGGTCGGCCCTGGCCCTGCTGCGCACCCTCGCCTCCTCGCCGGCGGCGGCGGCGGCCACGCTGCGCACCCGGGCGTCGGCCGCCCAGGCCGAGAGCGTGGAGGAGGCCGACGCCCTGGGGCGGGCGGTGGTGCTCGACTCGGCCGACGACGAGGCTCTGGAGTCCCTCGACGTCACCCCGGGGGCCGACGCCGTGGGCACGGTGGAGGACGAGGGCATCGACGAGGGCTCCACCGCCGCCGAGGTGGCGGCCGCCGGCCAGCCCGTGCTCGGGGAGAAGCGCCGCCTGCTGGCCCTGGCCCGCGACGCGGCCCAACTGACCGGGCCCCGGTTCGACCGAAAGCTGGCCACCCTCGTGGACGAGCTGAAGGGCCTGCTGGCCGACGGCTACGACCCCATCGTGTTCTGCCGCTTCATCGACACCGCCGAGTATGTGGCCGCGCACCTGGGCGAGCCTCGGGTGCTGGGGGCCGAGGTGAACGTGGCCGCCGTGACCGGGCGGCTGCCGCCCGAACTTCGCCAGGAGCGCATCGCCGAGCTGTGCACCCTCGCCGGCCGCCACGTGCTGGTGGCCACCGACTGCCTCTCCGAGGGAGTCAACCTCCAGGAGCACTTCGGGGCCGTCGTCCACTACGACCTGGCGTGGAACCCCACCCGCCACGAGCAACGCGAAGGACGCGTCGACCGGTTCGGGCAGCGGCGCGACGTGGTGCGGGCCGTCACCATCTACGGGCGGGACAACCGTATCGACGGCATCGTGCTCGACGTGCTGATCCGCAAGCACCGGGCCATCCGGGCGGCCACCGGGGTGTCGGTGCCCGTGCCCGACGAGTCCGACGGGGTGGTGGAGGCGCTCATGGAGGGACTCGTGCTGCGGGGCCAGCGCCCGGCCGACCAGCTCGCCTTCGACCTCGGCCTGGAGCAGCGCCGTGACGACCTCCACCGGGCGTGGGAGTCGGCGGCCGAGCGGGAGCGGCGGTCCCAGACGAAGTACGCCCACGAGGGGGTGCACCCCGAGGAGGTGGCCCGCGAGGTGGCCGCCTCCCGCCAGGCGATGGGCACCCGCCAAGAGGTCGCCGAGTTCACGGTCGAGGCGCTACGGGCCCTGGGGGCGTCGGTCACCCGCCGGGGACCGAGCTGGGAGGTGGTCACCTCGACCCTGCCGGTGGGCCTGCGCGACGCCCTGCCCCCCGGCCACGCCGAGCCCCTTCCGCTGCACCCCGACCTGCCCGTGCCCCGGGGCCATGGCCTGCTGGCCCGCACCGACCCCCACGTCGAGGCCGTGGCCCGCCACGTGCTCGACACCGCCCTCGATGCCGGAGTACCTCCCGCTCACGGCCAGGCGTGGGGCAGGGGCCCCCACGCTCTGGAGGAGGGCGGGGTTGGGGCCCCGCCCGGGGAGCCGGCCGAAGGCCGGCCAGCAAGCATCGCGGCGCGAGCCGGGGTGGGCCGCACCCGGGCCGTCAGCCAGCGCACGACGCTGGTGCTGGTCCGGTTCCGCTTCCACCTCGACCTGCCGGGGCGCGACGGCACCCGCTCCCTCGTCACCGAGGACGCCCGCTTCCTGGCTTTCGCCGGCCCCCCCGACGCCGCCGCCTGGCTGGGCCCGGCCGACGTCGACGCTCTGCTCGGCGCCACCGCCGACGCCAACGTCGCCCCCGACCACGCCGCCGACCTCCTGGCCCGCCTGACCACCTCGTTGCCCTCGTTGTCGCCCGCCCTCGACGCCGAGGCCGACCGCCTGGCCACCGAGCTGCTCGACGCCCACCGCCGCGTCCGGGCGGCGGCCGGCGCCGCCCGCCGGGGGCTGGCCGTGGCGGCCCAGAAGCCGGCCGACGTGCTCGGCCTCTACGTGTGGCTGCCGGTGACCGCCGCCGGCCCGCGATGAGCCGGGCTACGGCACTGCGCCCCGACCACCTGGGCGGGCTCACCACGGTGCGCACCGTGGGGGGCCTGGTGCCGCCCGACCTCCTCGAGCGGGGGGGGGGGGGGGGGGGCCGGGCCGGGGGCCCCCCTTCGCCATGGTGCGCCCGGTGTGGTTGCCCGTCGTCCCTGTTCAGTGCCGGACGGTCAGGGTAATATCGGCGACGACGAACCGCCTCGGGCTGGGGGTCGCCATCGAGAAGCAGGAAGCGGCGCGCCGCGCCAAAGAACTCAGGAGCCAGATCGATCACCACAACTACCGCTACTATATTCTTGACGAGCCCGAGATCTCGGATGCGGAGTACGATCGACTCATGCGCGAGCTCGAGTCGATCGAGGCCGCGTTCCCGGAGCTGGTCACTCCCGACTCGCCCACGCAGCGAGTGGGTGCGCCTCCCGCCGAGGGCTTCGCGCCGGTGCGCCATGCAACCAAGATGCTGTCTCTCGGCAACGCCTTTGACCAACAAGAGCTGGAAGTGTTTCTGGCGCGGGTCGAGAAGGAGCTGAACGGGGAGCAAGTTGAGCTCGTCTGCGAGCTGAAGATCGATGGGACCGCGGTCGCCGTGACCTATGAGAACGGCGTTCTCGCGCGCGGCGCGACGCGTGGCGACGGCGAGGTGGGTGAGGACATCACGCCGAACCTGCGCACCATTCGTTCGATACCTCTGAGACTCCATCTCGACAACCCTCCGGCTCTACTAGAGGTTCGGGGTGAAGCGTACCTGCCGGTCGCCGAGTTCGAGCGGATTAATCGCGAGCGCGAACTGCTGAATGAGGAGCGCACACGGCAGGGACTCCCGCCTCTCTTGCTCTTTGCCAACCCCCGCAATGCGGCTGCGGGGAGTCTGCGCCAGCTCGATCCGGCCGTCACGGCGAGCCGCTCCCTGGACATCTTCTTCTATCAGATCGGCGCGGGGCCGCGCTTCCCAACGCACTGGGACTCCCTGCAATACATGCAACGGGCCGGGCTGCGCATCAACACGCGAAACGCGAAGGTTGCCAATGCTGAGGAGGCGTTCAAGTTCTGTCTCGATTGGCAGCAAGGGCGCGATACGCTTCCGTTCGAGATCGACGGCGTGGTCGTGAAAGTCGATTCGCTACAGCAGCAGAACCGTCTTGGCGCCACCAGCAAAGCGCCGCGCTGGGCGACGGCCTACAAGTTCCCGCCCGAGCAGGCGACGAGTGTGCTGCGCGACATCGTGGCCAGCGTCGGCAGGACCGGCGCGCTGACGCCAATCGCCTACTTCGACCCGGTACGGGTGGCCGGCTCCACAATCCAGCGCGCCACGCTGCACAATGAGGACGAGGTGCGGCGCAAGGATATCCGCATCGGGGACACGATCATCGTGCAGAAGGCTGGGGACGTGATTCCCGAGGTGGTCGCCCCGGTCGTCTCGAAGCGCACCGGCAAAGAGCAAGTTTGGCAAATGCCGCCGCGCTGCCCGGTCTGCGATGCCGCGGTGGATCGCCAGGCGGATGAGGCCGTCGCCTACTGCACGAATGTGGCCTGTCCGGCGCAACGCATCGGTCGGCTGATACACTTCGCGGGTCGCGGAGCGATGGACATCGAAGGCATGGGCGAAGAGAGAATCGTGGCCCTCGTTGAGCGCGGCAGACTGAGAGACGTTTCGGACTTCTACCGTCTGACGCGCCAAGACCTGCTTGCGGTCACGACCAAGATCGAGTCGGAAGCCGCGGAGGAAGCGGCGGAGCACGCGTCGGGCGAGACGGCCACCGGCCGGATGAAGAGCGTCGGCAAGGGAGCCGACAATCTTGCGGCGGCGATCGAGACATCAAAGCGCCGGCCGCTCTCGCGGCTCATCTACGGCCTGGGCATCCGGCACGTTGGCGGGACCGTCGCGCAGGTCCTCGCAGACCAGTTCGGTTCGATGGACGCACTGATGGGCGCCGGCCGCGAACAGCTTGAGGAGACCGAGGGTATTGGGCCGGTGATCGCCGAGAGTGTGGCGCTCTTCTTCGAGCAGTCGCAGAACCGCGAAGTGATCGAGCGGCTGAAGGCGGCGGGCGTGAGGATGTCTGAGGAGCGCGCGGCGGGGCCGCGGCCGTTGGCAGGAAAGACGTTCGTGCTCACCGGCGGGCTGGAGGGATTCACGCGTGAGGAAGCGACGGAAGAGATCAAGCTGCGCGGCGGCAAGGTGACCTCGAGCGTCAGCGCCAAGACGGACTACGTGGTCGTCGGCGCCGAGCCGGGCAGCAAGTTGGAGAAGGCGAAGAAGCTCGGCGTGACGACGATCGATGAGGACGAATTCGTGCGACTGTTGGCGGAGTAGGCCCTAGAAGTGCGGCAATCCCACGACGACCCACGCTGACCAAACCACGGCGAGCACGAGCGCTTGAGCCATCGAGCGGCGCCAGACATCCGCCCACGGTCTTCCCTTCGCAAGAGCCTGCCTGGTCAACACCCTTCCAAGCATAGCCAGTGTCACGACGTTCCACCCAATCACCGCGTGCCGGTTCGGCGTGTAGCCGCCTGAGATCGTCCGGCTGACGATCGCCGCGAGTGCGTAGACGTTGAGCAGCAAGGTCAGGATCGCCGCGGCCATGATCGCCAACCGCAGGATCTGAGATCCGCGTCCCGCGAGTCGCTCGTCCAACCCCGGTGCGGCCACGGCCAGCACGGCGATAATCGCGACGATCGTCACGTTGTAGATGATCAGCGTCTCGCGCTGGGTGAAGGCCTTCATGAACTGGGTCGGGATGAAGTAGGCATCGTAGACGAGCAGCACCCCGATCGTCAGGGGTAGAAGCAGGCGTACTAGTATTCTGATGACGCGGGCAAGACCCGTCTGCCACTCCTGATCCGCCGGCGCGCCGGTTGCGTCGTAGACCGTGGCGACGGCCAGGACCGGGATTGCGCCCGCGCCCCAGCAGACGAACCTGACGACCAGCTCTTCCGACAGGGTAACCCCGAGCGCCCGGAAGATGCCGACCGTCAGACCGGTGAAGACGCCTCCGGCAATCACGTACAGCCCGGCGGTGACGATAGTCTCGGCGGACTTCGCCACGAATGCGAAGACCTGCCGCCAGAGGTCCCCGAGCGTCGCGCACATCGCGCCGGCCAGCACTCCCCAGCAGACAAAGGGAAGATGCAGCGCGATCAGCCAGGCTTGCGCGAGTCCCGCCGGCTCGCGATCGGCGTCGCGCATCGCGGCGAGGGGCACCCATCCCTCCCAGGCTGCCAGGCCAAAGAGCAGCGCAAGCAGTAGGAGTGCGCCGACGTATAGCTGGAGTCGTCGTTTGTCGGGCCCTGTGGCGTAGGAGAAGACAAGGACGGCCGCCGCAGTAGCCGGCGCCCAGCCGAGCAGGAACCGGGGCGAGGCAGGGTCCGCGAGGCGCCCGGCCATCTCCCAGGTGAGGAAGACGAAGGTGAGCCCCAGGGCGGCGCTCGTCAAGATAGCGGCGAGCCAGTGCCGTCGCGTCGCGTGTTGGGCAATCTCAGCGGTCCCCGTACTCGGGCCGGGCTCTCTGGCGATGTCCAGCCGATGCGACCAGGCTTGGAGAAGGAGGTTGTCTGGATATCGCACCAGAAGGGCGGCGATCGCATCTACGAACAGCGGCTCGTCACCTGAGGTCACGGCGCTGCGGTAAAGCTCCTCCAGCGAGCGAGGATCGTCTCTGGCTGCCTCGATTGAGCTCATCACCGTCTGCACGCATCAGATACTAGCGGTATCGACGAGACGTGTCACCGCGGCGCGCTTCGGACCCCCTCGCCCTTGCTCGCAGTCACCGCCTTTGCCACCCTCAGCCGCGCCATGTATCCTATCCGCAGGCATTCAGCTGTGAAAGGCAAGGCACAGACTTCCGAGATGACATCCGAGACAGAAACCCAGTTCCTCCTCGACCCGGAATCCTGCACGCACT
>JBFMCT010000050.1 GCA_040754375.1 Actinomycetota bacterium | reverse complement strand
CCGGCGGGCGCCGCTCAGGCGGGCCCGGCGGGCGCCGCTCAGGCGGGCCCGGCGGGCGCCGCTCAGGCGGGCCCGGTGGGCGAAGCTCAGGCGGGCCCGGCGGCCGCCGCTCAGGTCAGTCAGGCGGGCCCGGTGGGCGAAGCTCAGGCGGGGCCGGCGGGCGAGGCCGGGCGCCGGCTCTACCTGCGGGACTGCGCCGGGTGCCACGGCCCCGAGGGGCGGGGCTCGTTCCAGGGCCCGCCCGTGGCCGGCGTGGGCGGGGCGGGCGCCCACTTCTGGTTGGCCACCGGGCGCATGCCGATCACCGACGCCGGCCAGAGGCCGGTCCGGCGCCCGCCTGCCTACCCGCCCCAGGAGATCGACGCCCTCGTGGCCTACGTGGCGTCGTTGGGGCCCGGGCCGGCGGTGCCCTCGGTCGACCCGGACCGGGGCGACCTGGCGGGCGGCGGCCATCTCTACCGGTTGCACTGCGCGCCCTGCCACAGCGCCACCGGCATCGGCGGCGCCCTGGCCTACGGCGAGACCGCGCCGGCCCTGTTCGAGGCCAGCGCGGTCGAGGTGGCCGCGTCGATGATCGTGGCCCCGGGCGCCATGCCCGCCTTCGACCCGGCGACGTTCGGGCCGGCCGAGGTCGACGCCATCGCCGCCTACGTGCTGGGCCTGCGGGAGCCGGCCCGGCCCGGGGGCCTGCCCCTGGGGAGCACCGGCCGGGTCGACGAGGGCCTGGTGGCCTGGGCCGCGGGCGTGGCCGGGCTCATGCTGGCCGCCCGTTGGGTGGCCCGCCGCCCGTGAGGGCCCGTGTCCTCGCTCCGTTCGCGGTGGCCGCGCTGGCCGGAGGCGGGGTCGTCACGACTTGGGTGCTGGGAGGCCACACCCAGGTCGAGGGCGCGCTGGGTGCTGCGGCCCTGGGCGCCATGGCCGTCGGGTTGGTCGGCGCGGCCCGGCGCTCGGCCCCACCCGCGCCCGACATCGAGCCCCGCCACCCCTCCCTTCCCGAGGTGCCTGTGGCCCGCCGACGCTTTCTGGCCAAGGCCCTGGCCGGGGCGGTGGCTGTGACCGCCATCATCTTCGCCGTCCCCCTGCGGGGCGAGACCAGGCGAGGGCGCCGGGCCCTGCGGGCCACGGCGTGGACGCCCGGGGCCCGGCTGGTCACCGACGACGGGCGGGCGGTCCACGTGGACGACCTCGACGTCGGTGGGTTGCTCACCGTCTACCCCGAAGGACGGACCGACGCCGGAGACTCCCAGGTGGTGCTCGTCCGCCTCGAACCGGGCCGGTCCATCGGCGCCCCCGGGCGCGCCGACTGGGCACCGGCCGGCTACGTGGCTTACTCCAAGCTGTGCACGCACATGGGGTGCCCGGTGGGGCTCTACCAGCAGCGCGCCCAGGTGCTGCTGTGCCCCTGCCACCAGGCCAGCTTCGACGTCATCGGCGGGGGCCGGCCCGTCCACGGCCCGGCCCGGCGGCCGCTCCCCCAGCTACCGGTGGAGGTGGGCTCTGACGGCTTCCTGCGGGCGATCGGCGACTTCCCCGACGCCGTGGGGCCCGGCTGGTGGGACCGGCCGGCGTGAGCCCCGGGCGGGTGGGGGCCTTCGTCGAGAAGGCCAAGGAGAAGGTGTTCCCCGACCACTGGTCGTTCCTGCTGGGTGAGGTGGCCATGTACTCGCTGGCCGTGCTGGTCGTCACCGGCTTGTTCCTCACCCTGTTCTTCGACGCCAGCGGCGAACGGGTCACCTACGACGGCTCCTACGCCCCGCTCCAAGGGGTCGAGGTCTCACGGGCCTACCACTCGGTGCTGGACATCACCTTCGAGCACCGGGCCGGCCTGCTCATGCGCCAGACCCACCACTGGGCCGCGCTGGTGTTCGCGGGGGCCATCGTCGTGCACGCCGCCCGTGTCTTCTTCACCGGCGGCTTCCGCCGCCCCCGCCGCCTCAACTGGACGATCGGGGTCACGCTGGCCGCCCTGGCCGTGGCCAACGGGTTCTTCGGGCTGTCGCTCACCGACGACCTGCTGTCGGGGACGGGCCTGCGCATCGGCTACAGCTTCGCCCTGTCGGTGCCGGTGATCGGGCCCGGCCTGGTGTCGATGCTGTTCGGGGGCGAACTGCCCTCGCCCGGGCTCATCTCTCGCTTGTGGTGGCTCCACGTGGTCATCCTGCCGCTGGCCATCGTCGGGCTGTTCGCGGCCCACATGGTGCTCGTATGGCGCCAGACCCACACCCAGTTCCGAGGCCACGGGGCCAGCGAGGGCAACGTCGTGGGCGAGAAGCTGTGGCCCTCCTATGCGGCCCGGTCGGCCGCCCTGTTCTGCGTGGTCGGCGCCGTGCTCGTCGGGCTGGGCGGCCTCGTCCAGATCGGCCCGGTGTGGCTGTACGGGCCGTTCGACGCGGCCTCGGCCACCGTCCCCGCCCAGCCTGACTGGTACCTGGGGTGGGTGGAGGGGGCCCTGCGCGTCCTGCCCGCCCTCGACCTCGTGCTGTGGGGCCGGGAGGTCCCCAGCCCGTTCTTCGCGGGGGTGCTGCTGCCCCTGGTGGTCTTCGCGGTCCTCTACGCCTGGCCGTACCTGGAGGCCCGGGTGACGGGCGACCACAACCCCCACCACCTCCTGGACCGGCCGCGCGACCGGCCCGTCCGCACCGCCCTGGGTGTGGCTGCCCTGGCCTTTCTGGGCACGCTGGTGTTCGCCGGGAGCCACGACCTGCAGGGCCTGGCCCTGGGCGTGGGGGTCGATACCATGACAACCGCCTACCGGGTGGCGTTGGCGGTGGTCCCGGTGGGCGCCGGCCTGCTGGCGTGGCGGTTCTGCCGCGACCTGGCCGCTCGGGACGACGAAGGCGGGGCGCCGTGAAGGCGGTGGCGGCACGGACCGGGGCCGCGGTGGCCGTGGGCATGGGGCTGGCCGCCTGCGGGGACGGGCCCAACGCCCTGGCCCCCAAGGGCGATGGGGCCAGGGAGATCGCCGGGCTGTGGTGGCTGCTGTTCGGGCTCGGGACGGCCGTGTTCGTGCTGGTGGCGGCGGTGCTCGTGCGGGCGGTCGTGGCCTCCCGCCCCCGGGCCGCCGGTGACGTGGACGGGGAGGTGGGCGACCGGGCCGGCTACCCGTTGGTGGTGGCCGGGGGCGTGGTGCTGCCCCTGGTCGTGCTCGTGCCCCTCTCGCTGGTCGTGATGCGCACGACCAACCGGGTGGCGTTCCAGGCCGGGGCCACGCACCTGGCCGTCGAGGTCGTCGCCCACCAGTACTGGTGGGAGGTCCGCTACCCCGAGAGCGGCGCCGTCACCGCCAACGAGCTCCACATCCCCGTGGGCCGGCCGGTCGACCTCACCCTGCGTTCGCAAGACGTGGTCCACAGCTTCTGGGTGCCCGAGCTGGCCGGCAAGATCGACAACATCCCGGGGGAGACGACCAATCTCAACCTGGTGGCCCGCCAGGCCGGGGTGTACCGGGGGGTGTGCGCCGAGTACTGCGGGCTCGACCACACCAAGATGCAGTTCCTGGTCGTGGCCCAGCCCGAGGCCGAGTTCGAGCAGTGGCTGGCGTCCGAGGCGGCCGGCCGGGCCCCGCCCCAGGGGGCGCTGGCCCAGCGGGGCGAGCGGGTGTTCAACGACTCGGGGTGCGGGGCCTGCCACACCGTGCGGGGCACGGCCGCGGCCGGGGTGCTGGGCCCCGACCTGACCCACTTCGGGCGTCGCCAGACCATCGGGGCGGCCACGGTGGCCAACAACCGGGGCAACCTGGGCGGCTGGGTGGCCAACCCCCGCTCGCTCAAGGCGGGGGCCAAGATGCCCGCCACCCCCCTCGACGGCGACGAGCTCCAGGCCGTGATCGCCTACCTCGAGGGCCTTCGGTAGTGGCCGTCACCTCACCCCCCGGGCCTCCCGCGGGACCGCCGGAGCCGGCCGGACAGGCGCCGCCCGACGAGCTGGAGAAGGCCTGGACGGGCCCACCCGGGTTCCTCGGCTGGCTGAGCGCGGTCAACCACAAGGACATCGGCAAGCGCTTCGTCGTCACCGCCTTCATCTTCCTGCTCGTGGGTGGGGCCGAGGCCCTGCTGCTGCGGCTCCAACTGGGCACGGCCGAGTCGTCGTTGCTGTCCCCCGAGCTCTACAACCAGATCTTCACGATGCACGGCACGACGATGATGTTCCTGTTCGCCGTGCCCATCCTCGAGGGCCTGGCCATGTACCTCGTGCCGCTCAAGATCGGCACCCGCGACATGCCGTTCCCCCGGCTCAACGCCTTCGGCTACTGGTGCTACCTGTTCGGCGGGGTGCTGCTGCACTGGAGCTTCCTGACGGGGTCCGTGCCCGACGGGGGGTGGTTCGCCTACACACCCTTGTCAGGCCCGGAGTTCTCCCCCGGGAGCAGCCTCGACTACTGGCTGCTGGGGGTCACGTTCGTCGAGGTCTCGGGGATCGTGGGAGCGCTCGAACTGCTGGTGCTGATCCTCAAGCAGCGGGCGCCGGGGATGTCGCTGAGCCGCATGCCCCTGTTCGTGTGGAGCGTGCTGGTCATGTCGGCCATGATGCTGCTCGCCTTCCCGGCCGTGATCGCCGGCACCGTGCTGCTGGAGATCGAGCGCAAGTTCGGCGTCCCGTTCTACGACCCCGGCGGGGGCGGCAACCCCCTGCTGTGGCAGCACCTGTTCTGGATCTTCGGCCACCCCGAGGTCTACATCATGCTGGTCCCGGCCACGGGCATCGTCTCGGCGGTGGTAGCCGTCCACACCCGGCGCCCGGTGGTGGCCTACCCCCTGGTGGTCGCCTCCCTGGTCGCCATCGGGATCCTCAGCTTCGGGTTGTGGGCGCACCACATGTTCACGGTCGGGCTGCCCGCCCTGGTCCTCATGCTGTTCGCGGTGGCCAGCATCTTCATCGCCGTCCCCAGCGGCGTGCAGGTGTTCGCGTGGATCGCCACCATCTGGCACGGCCGGCCCCGGTGGGACACCCCCCTGCTGTTCGTCGTCGGCTTCCTGGTGATCTTCGTGCTCGGGGGGATAACCGGGGTCATGGTGGCGGCTGCACCCTTTGACTTCCAGGCCCACGACAGCTACTTCGTGGTGGCCCACTTCCACTACGTGCTGCTGGGCGGCGTGCTGTTCCCGGTGTTCGCCGGCCTCCACCACTGGTTCCCCAAGCTGACCGGGCGGCGGCCGAGCGAGCGAGCCGGCAAGATCGCCTTCTGGTCCATCTTCGCGGGGTTCAACGTGACGTTCTTCCCCCAGCACTTCCTGGGCCTGCTGGGCATGCCCCGGCGGGTCTACACGTACCACTCGGGCCTCGGGTGGGAGGGCTACAACCTGGTGTCGACAGCCGGGGCCTTCCTGCTGGCCGCGGGCGTGGCCGTGTTCGCCTGGAACCTGGCGTGGAACTGGCGGCGGGGCCCGGCTGCGGGCGACGACCCTTGGGGCGGCGACTCGCTGGAGTGGGCCACGGCCTCGCCGCCGCCGCCCTACAACTTCCGGTCAATGCCCCTGGTGGGGAGCCGCACGCCGAGGTGGGAGCCGGGCGACCCCGGGCTCAGCCCCGAGGTCGAGGCGGCGGTCGCCCGGCTGTCCGAGCCCACCGCCGGCCGGCGCGAACAGCTACGGACTTCGGCCATCGACGCCGTGCCCCAGGCCGTCTTCACCGTGCCGGGCCCGACCTACTGGCCGCTGGTCAGCGCGGCCGCCCTCGCCGTCGTGCTGGTGGGCATCCTGGTCGAGTCGGTGGTGATCGGCGCGGCCGGATTGGCGGGCGCGGTCGTGGCCTTGGTCGGTTGGCTGGCACCGCGGCCCACCGAGACCGAGGCCCTGGCCGAGGGAACGACGTGGCCCGAGCAGGAGATGCCCTCGCCCGGCCATCGGGGCCGGCCCGAGGCCTGGCACGGGACCGTCTTCGGGGCGGCCAGCCTGGGGGCCGTCCTCGGCGCGCTCCTCTACGCCTACTTCTACCTGAGCGTGACCGTCGACCGCTGGCCGCCGCCGGGCACGGCCCTACCGGGGCTGGGCCTGCCGGCGGTGGCCACGGCCGTGCTCATGCTGGCCGTCTTGCCCCTGCGCCGGGCCCTGCCGTCGGCCGGGCCCGATGCCGCAGGGCGGGCCCGGATGGGCCTACGGGCGCTGGTCGCCATCGGGGCCGCCTTCGTGGTGGTCGACGCCGCCGCCCTGCGGGCCAGCGGGCTGGCCATCGACGCCCACGCCTACGACGGGATCTTCATCACCCTGCACGGCTTCTTCCTCTGCCTGCTGGCGCCCGGGGTGATCATGGCCGCGGTGCTGGATTACCGCCTGGGCCACGGCGAGTACGACAGCCAGGCCCACGCCGGGGTGCAGGTGGTGACCGTGTGGTGGTGGTTCCTCCTGCTGTCGTGGTCGGCCGTGGCCGGAACCCTCTACCTCGGGCCTCGGCTGCTGTGAGTGCTCTCGAGGAGGACCGCGACCTTGACGCCGTCGGGCGGGGACCAGGCGTGCTGGAGCTGGCCCGGGGGCCGGCGGCCGAGTCCCTGGTGGGGGTGGCGTTGGCGCCGGCTGCATGGTTCACCCACCTGCTGGTGAGCTACGTGCTCGTGCCGGTGGCGTGCGAGGGGCCCTCGCTGTGGCTGCACCTGAGCACGGTGGTGGCCGCCGTGGCCGCCGCCGGCGGGTGGACGGTGGCCGTCCGTGCCCGCCGCCGGGTGCCCGAGACCGACCGACGGCGGAGCGGGACAAGGGTGCTGGCCAACGTGGGTGTGGCCATGAGCCCCCTGTTCCTGCTCGTGATCCTCGTGGCCGGGGGGGCCAGTCTGGTCGTGGGCCCGTGCCGGTGAGGGACGCGGGCCGGGCCGTCGCGGCGGTGGCCGCCTGGGTGGCCCTGGCGCTGGCCGGTGGAGCGTGTACCGACGCCCGGGGTGCGCGGCCCCTGAGCACCGGCCTGGGCGACCCGCCCCGGGGCCGGGAGGCCATCGCCGCCTACGGCTGCGGGGCGTGCCACACGATCCCCGGGGTGCGCGGCGCGGACAGCTTCGTCGGCCCGCCCCTGACCGCCTTCGGGCGCCGGTCGTTCGTGGCCGGCCACCTCCCCAACACGGCCGAGAACCTGGTGGCCTGGCTGCGTGACCCCCAGGCCGTCAGACCGGGCACGGCCATGCCCGACCTGGGGGTGACCGAAGCCGACGCCCTCGACATCGCCGCCTACCTTCACTCGCTGCGCTGATCCACCGGTTCGCCCAGCACGTGGACCGACCAGAGGTGGCCGGCCACCACCTTGAGGGCGGCGGCCGTGGGGGCGGCCACCAGCATGCCCAGGATGCCGCCCAGGCTGGCCCCGATGAGCAGGGCCAGCAGCACGGCCGCGGGGTGGAGCTTGACCGTGCGGTGCAGCACCAGGGGGCTGATCAACTGGCTCTCGAGCTGCTGGACAGCGACCATCAC
This sequence comes from Actinomycetota bacterium, assembly GCA_040754375.1. Taxonomy (NCBI): domain Bacteria; kingdom Bacillati; phylum Actinomycetota; species Actinomycetota bacterium. The sequence goes on along the minus strand of JBFMCT010000050.1, from coordinate 13,227 downwards.
CACCACGGCCCAGACGGCCGTCATGACGTCCCGGGTCACGAGGGCGACCACCACCGCCGGGACGCCGCCCACGAACGGGCCGACCAGGGGCACGAGGTCGGCCACCCCGGCGATGGCGCCCAGCAGGGCCCAGAAGGGCAGCCCGATGAGAGCCAGGCCGACCGCCGTCAGCACCCCCACGATGGCGGCCACGATGATCTGTCCCCGCACGAACCCCCCGACCACGGCGTGCAGGCGCCGGCCCAGCATCGTCACCTCCGACCGGGCCCGCGCCGGCACCAGGGCCCGCAACCGCGACCGGACGCCGGGCAGGTCGGCCAGGAGGTAGAAGGCGATCACCGGCCCGGTGACCAGCACGATGATGATCCCCACCAGGCGGTCCCCGGCTCTCCACAGCTGCGACAACCGGTCGGTCACGGGACCGTTCACCTGCGCCCCCAGGTCCTCGCGGGAGAACTCCAGGGGCGTGCCCCGTAGGTCCTCCTCCAAGCCCACCACCCACCCCTCGACCCGGTCCTGCACCTCGGGCCACTGGGCCCTGAACTCCTCGACCTGGCCCTGGACCACGGGGATGACCGAGACCACCATGAGGGCGAACAGGGCCAAGCCCCCGAGGTAGAGCAGGGCGGTGGCCGCCACCCGCGGCAACCTCCGCCGTTCCATCGCGGTGACCAACGGGTTGAGCAGCAGGACGATGACCCCGGCCAGCAGCAACGGGGCGAACACCACCCGGACGACCCAGGCCACCCACAACAGGACGGCACCGGCCGCGGCCAAGCCCACGATCGCCCACGCCGTCGTCCCCCACGACCGCACCGCCTCCCCGATGGCCCGCCGCTCCCCCGCCTCCTCCTCCCGGGCGGCGTCCGCAGGCTGGTCGGCGCCGGGAGCAGGCGGGTCGGGGGCCGCGGGAGCAGGCGGGTCGGGGTCGGCGGGCGGGTCGGGGGCGGCGGGCCGGTCGGCTTCGGTCGGCTGGCCGGCGTCGCCCGGTGTACCCGCCCGCGGGGCCGGCGGGGGGCGCTCGTCAGGCACCATGGCCGGCGCCGGCCCGTGAGCGCTGGGGACCGATCGTGTCCTCGGGGCGGGCGGCCGACTGCCAGCCGGCGGTGAACACCGCCCAGCGCTCGCAGAGGGCCCCGGCCATCACCAGAGCGGCGGCCGCCACCGCCGGGGCCCGGCGGTGTCCCGCGGCCGCGGCCAAGACGGCCCCGCTCACCGCCGACACCCGCGCCGCCTTGTGGAAGCGGCCTGAACGGCCCTCGTGGTAGGGGTGGGCCAGCGGGCCCAGGTGGCGGTCCATGACCGAGACGGCCGCCAGTTCGACGACCGTCGCGGCCACCACCATCCGCCGGGCGGTCGGCCTTGAAGGTGCCGGTGCGGTGGCGAGGGCCGCGGCCCCGGCGGTGGCCGCGGCGGCCGACGCGAACACGAAGGGCAGCTCACGCCGGGCCTCGTGCCAGACCGGGGTGGCGGTGTCAGCCACCAGCACCGCCGGGTAGGTGGCGATGCCCAGACCGCCGGCCGCGGCCGCAAGGTCGGCCAACGTGCCGAGCACGGGCCAGCCAGCCCGCTCCCCCAGGGCGGCGGCCCCCACCGCCGACGGGACGTAGGCGCACAGCAGCCAGCTCCCCAGGTTGAGGGGCGAGGTCGGGCGGAAGACGCGCAGCATGTTGAGGAACCGGCTGGGGACGCCTAGGTCGGCCACCAGAAGGACGGGGCTGACGAGGGCGCCGGCCGCTGCCGCCCGCCGGGCCGACGCGGCCAGGGCCCGGTCTCCGGACACCCGGGCCGCCAGGGCCAGGACCGACGAGGCCCCGGCCAGGCCTCCGGTGAAGAAGTACCAGGGCACCTCCGGCTTCCACACCGGCCGCTTGACCACCGGCCTCCCGTAGTAGCCCCCCGGCGCACCTCCCGGCTGCTGCCGGCCCCCCGTCGCCGACTGGTTCACTGCGCCGCCGGGGAAGGGGTCAACTCCCGCCCCTGTACTGGCCGGGCCGCTCGCCGGGCCGCTCGCCGGGCCGCTCGCCGGGCCGCTCGCCGGGCCGCTCGCCGGGCCGCTCGCCGGGCCGCTCGCCGGGCCGCTCGCCGGGATCCTCACGAGCGGCCACCCCGCACGGCCCAGGCGGCCAGGGCGGCCAGGACGGCGGCTGCCCCGGCGGCTGCCGTCCACATCTCCCCCAGCCGGCGAGTGGCCGTGGCCGGCGCGGGCGGCAGGCCGTAGACCTCGGGTTCGTCGAGCAGCAGGAAGAAGGCGCCCGCCCCGCCCACGCCGTCGCCGGCGTCGTGGCCGTACAGGCGGGCGCCCTCGACGCCCCGCTCGGCCAGTTCGCCGAGGCGCTCGGTCGCCCGGCCGCGCAGCTCGTCGAGCAGGCCGAACTCGATCGAACCGGTGGGGCACGCCTTGGAGCACGCCGGTTCGAGGTCGCCCCGCAGGCGGTCGTAGCAGAGGGTGCACTTCCACACCCGGCCGTCGCCCTTGCGCTGGTCGATAACCCCGAAGGGACAGGCGGGCACGCAGTAACCACAGCCATTGCAGATGTCCTCCTGAACCACGACCGTGCCGAACTCGGTGCGGAACAACGAACCCGTCGGGCACACCTCCAGGCAGGCGGCCTCGGTGCAGTGCTTGCACACGTCCGAGCTCATCAGCCAGCGGGCGCCCCCGGGCCCGCTCTGCTCGACGAAGGCCACGTGGCGCCAGGCGTCGGCCCCGAGAGCGCCCGTGTTGTCGTAGGAGTGGCCGGTCATCTGGGCGAGCGTCTCGGGCACGCCGTTCCACTCCTTGCAGGCCACCTCGCATGCCTTGCACCCGATACAGATCGACGTGTCGGTGAAGAACCCCACCCGGCCCCTCGTCTGGCACGCCGCCTCCAGGGCGCTCACCCGTCCTCCACCAGGCGGCGCAGGGCCGGCCCCCGGGGCCGGCGGCCGGGGCGGACGTCGCACGTGGCCGCCTTGACCTCCTGGATGTGGACGTTGGGGTCGAGCACCACCGGAAACAGGTCGTTGGCCGAGTCGCCCCGGCTAAGGCCCGCCGTCCCCCAGTGGTACGGCAGGCCCACCTGGTGGACCGTCCGCCCGTCGACCACCAGCGGGGGCAGCCGATCGGTGACCAGCACCCGCGCCTCGATGGCGCTGCGGGACGAGACGATGGTGGCCCAGCCGCCGTTCTCCAGGCCCCGCAAGCCGGCCAGTTGAGGGCTCACCTCGCAGAACATCTCGGGCATCAGCTCGCTGAGCCGGCCCAGGAACCGGCTCATGGCCCCGGCCGTGTGGTGTTCGGTGAGCCGGTAGGTCGTCATCACGAACGGGTAGGGGTCGGCGTCGGTCTCCCGGGGCCGGGTGTTGGTCGGGTTGTGGCGGTGGCGGTGCTGCACGCGGGCGGGATTGGCGGACTGGCGGTAGAGAGGGTTGGAGAACGGCGACTCGTGCGGTTCGTAGTGGACCGGCAGCGGCCCGTCCTTGAGCCCGCTGGGGGCGAACAGCCAGCCCTTGCCGTCGGCCTGCATGATGAAGGGGTCGTCGCCCCGCAAGGCCTCGGCCCCCCGGGCACCGGGCGGGGGCTCGAACCCCGGGGGCTTGGTCACCGGGAAGTCCGGGGTGTCGTGGCCCGTCCAGCGGCCCAGGGCCTCGTCCCACCAGACGTAGCGCTTGCGCTCCGACCAGGGCTGGCCATCGGGCCGGGCCGACGCCCGGTTGTAGAGCAGCCGGCGGTCCCCGGGCCAGGCCCAGCCCCACTCGGGCGCAACCCAGTCCTGCTCCGACGCCGGTTTGCGGCGATTGGTCTGGTTGACGCCGTCGCGGTAGCAGCCGCAGTAGATCCAGCAGCCGCACGCCGTGGAACCATCGGCCCTCAGCTCCGTGGGGGCCGACAGGGGGCGCCCCTGGGCGTCCCAGCCGTTGATCTCGGCCAGCACGGCCTCGGCCAGGGGCTCGTCGTGGGGGCCGTGGGTCGGGTAGTCCCATGTGAGATCGAGCACGGGCCGGTCGACCGGGTCGGTGGAACCCGCCAGCTTCTCGCGCACGAGCCGCCCCAGGTGGTAGTGGAACCACAGGTCCGAGCGGCAGTCGCCCCGGGTCTCCACCGCCTTCTCGTGCCACTGCAGGAGGCGCTGGGTGTTGGTGAAGCTCCCGTCCTTCTCCACGTGGGCAGCCGCGGGAAGGAAGAAGACCTCGGTGGCGATGTCCTCGGTGGCCATCTCGCCGGTCTCGATCTCGGGACCGTCCTTCCAGAAGGTGGCGCTCTCGATCTCGAACAGGTCGCGCACCACCAGCCAGTCGAGACGGGCCATGGCCAGACGGTGGAGCCGGCCGTTGGCCGAGCCGACAGCCGGGTTCTCGCCGTTGAGCACGAACCCTTTGACCTTGCCCTCGGCCATGTCGAGCACCGTGCGGTAGACCGAGTGGTCGCCGTCGATGCGGGGCAGGTAGTCGAAGCACCAACCATTGGCCTCGGTGGCGTGCTCGCCCCACCACGCCTTCATGAGGCTCACGAAGTAGGCGTCCATGTCGGCCCAGTAGCCGGCCGTCGAGGCGCTGGCCTCCACGTAGGCCTCGTGGCTGTCGAGCTCGCCGGCCCGGACCATGGGCAGGTAGCCGGGCAGGATGTCGAAGAGCGTGGGGATGTCGGTGGAACCCTGGATGCTGGCGTGGCCCCGCAGGGCCAGCACGCCGCCCCCGGGCCGGCCCACGTTCCCCAGCAGGAGCTGGATTATCGAGGCGGTGCGGATGTACTGCACGCCCACGGTGTGCTGGGTCCAGCCCACCGAGTAGACGAATGCTCCCGTGCGCTCGGGCCCCGAGTTCTCGCACAGGCGCTCGGCCACCTCGATGAACAGGTCGCGCCTGACACCGCACGTCCTCTCCACCATCTCGGGCGTGTAACGGCTGAAGTGGCGCTTGAGGAGCTGGAACACGCACCGGGGGTGCTCGAGAGTGGGGTCGGTCCGGGGGGGCTCGCCTTGTTCGAGAGCCGCTCCGTGACCGCCCGTCTCGTCCTCGGTGGCCGCGTGGACCTCGCGGTGGCCGGCGGCCGCTCCGACCACCACCCCCTCGTACTGCCACGAGCCCACCTGGTAGGTGCCGGTCTCGGGGTCGAACCCCGAGAACAGCCCGTCGAGGTCCTCGGTGTCACCGAAGTCGTCCCGCACGATGGCCGCCGCGTTGGTGTAGGCCACCACGTAGTCGCGGAACTCGCGCCCGTTCTCCAGGATGTAGTTGACGATGCCGCCCAAGAAGGCGATATCGGTGCCGGCCCGCAGGGGTACGTAGAGGTCGGCCATGGCGCTGGTGCGGGTGAAGCGCGGGTCGACATGGATGACCGTGGCGCCCCGGGCCTTGGCCTCCATGACCCACTGGAACCCGACCGGGTGGCACTCGGCCATGTTCGACCCCTGGATGAGCACAACGTCGGAGTTCTGAAGGTCCTGCTGGAAGGTGGTGGCCCCTCCCCTGCCGAACGATGTCCCCAGACCGGGGACGGTGGACGAGTGTCATATCCGGGCCTGGTTCTCGACCTGGACGGCCCCCAGAGCGGTCGCCAGCTTCTTGATCAGGTAGTTCTCCTCGTTGTCGAGGGTGGCCCCGCCGAGCTGGGCGAACCCCAGGGTGCGCCCGAGGCGGTGGCCGTCGGCGTCGCGCTCCTGCCAGCCCGCCCGGCGGGCGGCGATGACCCGGTCGGCGATCATGTCCATGGCCCGGTCGAGGGCCAGGTCCTCCCACTCGGTGCCGTGGGGGCGGCGGTAGCGGACCTTGTACTCGCGGGCCGGCCCGGCCACCAGCTCCCGCGACGCCGCCCCCTTGGGGCACAGCCGCCCGCGGGAGATGGGGCTGTCGGGATCGCCCTCGATCTGGGTCACCTCGCCGTCGGCGGTGTAGACGAGTTGGCCACAGCCCACCGCGCAGTAGGGGCAGATCGACCGGGCCACCGAGCCGGCCGTGGCCGTGCGGGGCGCGAGGTGCTGTGAGCGAGGGGAGGCGGCCGTGCCCGACAGCCCCAGGACGTCGCCCTGCGCGACCTGGCGGGCTGCCGGCCACGAGGCCAGCAGCCGGCGGACCACCCCGGGGACCGTCTCCCGCACGCCGTTGCGGTACCCGGGGGCCGCCTCCCCCACACCGCCCGGGACCGACCGACGCCGGATTGGCCCCCAACCGCAACCGAACGGGCCGTTCGGCCCTGTCGCCGGAGGCCGGACAGGCGTTGTATTGAAGCGTCAGCCAGAAAGGACGCCGCCATGAGAGAGCCCCACGCCCATGTGCCTTACCCCGGCGACCTCGACGACGCCTCCGTCGCCCGTTCGATGCGATGGGGGGTGGTGGTCGGGGTACCCACGGTGTTCGTGCTGGTGACCGTCGTGGGCCTGCTCGCCGGCCTCGGCCTGTTCACGGCCGTGGCCGTGGCCGCCTGGCCCGCCATCGTGGCCGGCGGCTACTTCGGCACGCTCGGGGTCGTCGACTACGCCCAACACCAACACCCCGTGGGTGAGGTCCGCGCCCTTCTCCACCCCCTCCACGGCCACCACCCGCTGCACGGCCGTCGCCCCCACCGCCCCCACCACCCCGCCCGTCACCGCCACGCCGCCTGACCACCGCCTCCCCCGCTGCTCGGGGGGCCTTTGGGAAACCGGTTGCTGGTCGTGCCCCCGCCCGGCCACCGTGGGGAGGTGGACGACATACCCGAGCCCGACTTGCAGCTCATCCGGTTCTCCGACGACCGGAGGCTCGGGCTCGACGCCGAAAGGGCGCACCACCGCGCCGAGGCCCGGCGGTTGCTGGTGCGGCGGGCGGCGGCGGGGCGGTGTGTGCCCGGAGCAGTGGTGGGGGACGGTCGACGGCCGGACGTTCCACTTCCGGGAGCGGCATGACCATTGGACCATCCGGCAGCACCACCAAGCATGGACCGGCGAGGTCCTCGCTAGGGAGGTCGTCGCGGAAGGCGTTGCCGGGTGTGAGGGCTACGGGTCGTCATCCATCGAGCGGCCCCACTTCATCGTCCGTACCGTCCGGGGGCAGACCACGGGCGCGGCGTGCACTGTCCAGGTGACCGAAGCTGACCGGAGGTCCGTACCTTGCTTTCACACGACCGGTCACGGTGGTGGTCGCCGGCCGGGGGTCGCCGGCCGCGAGGGGCTTCGGCTTACCTGGGAACCGCTTCTGTGGCGGTGGCAATGGCGGTACTGGCGCTGGCCGCCTGTACGGGCACTTCTCCCCAGGACCGGCCGGTCGCCCGGATCGGGGTGATCGTGCCGCTCGAGGCCGGCCTGGTCGAGTTCGGGCGGGGCATCCGCAACTCCGTGCAGCTGGCGGTCGACGAGGCCAACCGCGCCAACACCGTCCCCGGGTGGCGGCTGGAGGTCGTGGCCGTCGACGACTCGTCCGACCCGGGCGTGGGTGAGACGGCCGCCCATCGGCTGGCCGCCGACCGGTCGCTGGTGGGTGTCGTCGGGACGTACAACTCGGGGGTGGCGGCCCGGGTCGCGCCCGTGCTGGACGAGGCCGGAGTGGTCATGGTCTCGCCGGCCAACACCGACCCCGCCCTCACCTTGGGCGCCGACCCCGGCCGGCCCGTGCGGCCCCACGCCAACTACTTCCGCATGGTCACGGCCGACAACGTCCAGGCGCCGTTCCTGGCCCAGGCCGCCTTCGACGACCTCGGGGCCCGGCGGGTGGCTGTGCTCAGCGAGACCAAGCCGGTGAGCAAGGGCCTGGCCGACGGCTTCCGGGCCGCCTTCGCGGCACTGGGCGGGACCGTCGTCGTCGACCTCACCGTCCCCGACGGCACCACCAACTTCGGCGGCCCGCTGACCCAGGTCGTCCCCCTCCGTCCCGACCTGGTGTTCTTCGGCGGCGAGTACAACGTCGCGGCCCGCCTGTCGGCCCAGGCGACCGAGGCCGGGTTGGCCGTCCCCGTCATGGGCGGTGACGGCATGAAGGACGACGCCTACATCGCCAACGCCGGGCCGGCCAGCGACGGCGACCTGGCCAGTTCGGTGGGGGCGCCCCTCGCCTCGCTGGCCGCGGCCCGCGAGTACGTGGCCGCCTACCAGGCCGCGGGCTTCGCCGAACCGCCGAGCGACTACGGCGTGTACGCCTACGACGCGACCCGCGTCATCATCGCGGCCGCCGCCCGCGCCCTCGACGGGCGCACCACGGTCAACGCCGGCGCCCGGGCCTCGGTCATCGCCGCCGTCGCCCGCACCGACCTGGCCGGCGCCTCCGGCCAGGTCTCGTTCGACGCCTTCGGAGACACGCGCGCCAAGGTCCTCACCTTCTACCGCGTGTCATCGGGCGCCTGGTCCCCCGTGAAGACCCAGTCCGTCTCATGAACCCGCCGCCCGACGCCTCGGGGGCCGCCGAGCGGCGAGTGCCCCTGAAGACGACGGCCGAATACGAACCGAGCCGTCCGGCTTGCAGCACAAGCCGTTGGATGCCGACGCCTCTGCGGTGTAGCTCGGTCCCACGTACACGAACCGCGTCGCAACGTGTACCTTGACGACGTGAACTCCCAGCGTCTCAACATCACCCTCGACGAGGCGCATGCCGCCAAGCTCTCCCGTCTCGCGGCTCGGGTGCACGTCAACGAGGGCACCCTGGCTCGCTCGCTGCTCTCCACGGCCATCGACGACGCCGATCCTGACCCCCAAAACGTGGCGTCCGCGCTGGATGGGATCGACGGGGCGTGGGAGCGAGCGCAACTGGGCAGCCGCCAAGCCGTCGTCGGCGAGACGATCCAACTCGACGGCCTGTAGGCCTGTCCTTGGCTCGCGTTGAGCTGGCGAAGGCCGCGGTGGCGGATCTTCGCCGGATCATCCTGACGCACAGCCTCCCGCCCGACACGACGGCGCGGGTGCGGGCCAGCCTCCAGCCGCTGCGCACCTTTCCGCTGCTCGGGCCTGAGCTGCATGGGAGATGGGAGGGCTACCGGTTCCTCGTCGGACCATGGCGCTGGATGATCCTCGTCTACCGCCACCTCGCCGAGGAGGACCGCGTCGTCGTCGTGACGATCCAGGACGCACGAACCTCGAGCGCAGCAACCAACCCGTAGGCATCGGCGGAGACCCGTCGTCGGTAGTCCAGGCCCACGCGGACAAGAGTCGGCCCGCCAGCAGCTCCCAGATCGCGTCCGTTGATCCGCCGCTCGGCCTGGCACCCCAGTCGCCGGAGCGCTTCGGCGTGTGCGTCCAAGGCCCACCGGGCCGGCACCTGGTCCCGGTGCTGCCCTGCGCTCACGTAATCCGCACTCCCGCCGGGCCACGTCTTGCTTCGAGATCCCCGCTCCGGATCACCTGAAATGGGTTGTAATCGAACGTGTGTTCGGCTACAATGAAGCCATGGGCGGGGCGGCCGGTTTCGGTGAAGAGCTGGAGGAGGTGCTCGCTGGGATCGACTTGTCGGTCGGTGCCGGAGACCTCCCTGACGAGTCTTTGCGGGAGCTGGTGCTGGGGCTGAGGCGGGTGATCGACCGCCTCGAGGCGTCGTTCGCCGATGCAGTCCACACGCTGGGCGTGCGGGCCATCCCGGCCGCCGACGGCACGGTCGACGCCACAACGTGGCTGGTCCGCAAGGCCGGCATGAGCCGCTCGGCCGCCCGGGCCGCCACCCGTCTGGGGGCGGGCCTGGCCGGTGCCCCCAAGGTCGGCCAGGCGTTGCACGCGGGGGCCATCACGCCCGACGCCGCCCGGCTCCTGCTGGGCGCCCGCAACCCGCGGACCACCGACGCGTGGGAGCGCGACGAGGCCCAACTGGTGGAGTGGGCCACCCTGCACACGCCCGACGAGCTGCGCACGGTCCTGCGGCACTGGTCGGCGGGAGCCGACCCCGACGGTCCCGAGCCAGCCACCGACCCGTCCCGCAACGAACTGACGATCGCCATGCTCGGCGGCCGGGGCATCGTGCGGGGCGACCTCGACGCTGAGACGGCGGCCATCGTCAACCAGGCCATCGCCGACATGGTCGACGAGCTGTGGCGGGCGAGCAACCCGCAGGGCCGGGCCAACCGCACGGCCGCCTGGTGGCGGGCCGAGGCCCTGGCTGAGATCGTCCGGCGGGCCAGCGGAGTTGAGGTCCCGGGATCGACCAAGCCGGCCCGCCCGCTGGTGACCGTGGTCGTCAACTGGGAAGACCTGCTCCAGCCCCGGGGACGCCTGGTGGCCCTGCCCACGGGCGAGCTCATCGGCGCCGAGGCCGTACGCCGCCTGGCCTGTGACGCAGGGGTGGCCCGGGTAGTGATGAAGGGAGACAGCCAGCCTCTGGAAGCGGGCCGTGCCCACCGGGCCCCCTCGGCCGCCCAGTACCGGGCCGTGTTGGCCCGTGACCGAGGATGCGGGCTACGGGGGTGCGGCGCCCCACCGTGGATGTGCGAGGTCCACCACCTCAAACACTGGGCCGATGGCGGCCCCACCGATTTGTCCAACCTGGTGATGGTCTGCCGGCGCGAGCACCGCCTCGCCCACGAAGGCGGCTTCGAAGTCCGCCCCCACCCCGATGGTGGGTTCTACCTCGACCGCCCTCACGCCCGGGCCGCGTGACCTCTGCCGGACTACGTCGTCGGGCTGGAGAACGCCGCGCCCCTACTCGGTCACCTTTCGAACAAGCAATTCATGGAGTCGCTTACCATTCTATGTCAATTCGGACGCGACGACTAGCCGGCGGATGAGGCCGACACTTAACTCGGGAGCTCGGCCCAACCGTTCATCGTCCCGGTCCGCGAGAACTCAACCGGCTGGTGAGGTGAAACGTCAAGCCACCGAAGTTTCAAACTCTTAGCGGAGCGTGACCCAGCACGCTTGAGGCGCAGCTCGCTCGGTCGGTACATCGCAGCGGGAACGTGGTCGGGCTTTCCGAGCGATAGTGATAATGGGAGGAACCGGCACCACGCCGTGATGTAGCTCTGTTCACCCAACCGGAGCATGGTTGTCACCGCCAGATCTGCAGGCGCCGCATAGCTCCCGCCAGACTGAACGTTCACATACATCCCCCAGTCCGGCGGGAACGCTCGTGATCCGAACAGCACCTCCAGCATGGCACTTTGCTCTCTGATCGGCTGACCGCGACCCAGCCGGGCCTTGGTCGCTTCAAGACCGAAAAGAACCTTGAGCAACCAACGCTCGAGGCCTGCTCCCGTGATGTCTATCGACCGCTCGGTATCATCCCCATCTCTGAGTTCGCCATCAAACTGTTGAATGGCACCAAAGAACCGAGCAGCCTCGACGTCAAGCGGTGACAGAGCCTCGTTGTGGCGATCACAGAGGATCTTCGAACTTAGAGAGGAGACACCAACCCTCCTCGTGTCCGGAATACCCGGCGCGCCCTCAATGATTGGAGCCAGTCCGATTAGGCGAAGAACAGCAGCGGAGAGGTAGTGCTCCTTAGTCTGCCTTGAACTGCAACCACCAAGACCCGCCGCGTAACAGTTGGCTGGCCTGGTACTCATGCGGATTGCCACCCCAAGACGTGCCGGACGTCGTGGTGATCAGGGTCGTCGTTGACCATCGATCGTACCTGCCCGTGGACGACTGTTGAAGTAGCGACCGGTCAAGTGACCATCGTCATAGATTCGCAAATCGGCCGCACCATCGTGATCGCCCATATCTGCATCGGCGACACCCGGATTGACGCGATTCTTGTACACGTAGGTCACACACGCCGCCGCACCATCATTACTCATCGAGCCCAGTGCCGAAGTCGACAGAGAACTACTCGACCCGGAGGTAACCGCCATTTCGACACACATCCGCGTCCAGCTCTGGACCACCTTAAGTGTCACAGCTCTCTGTATGGCCTGCCCCGTCGCGTCCTGGAACGTGCTGGTCAGCGTGCCATCGTAGATGCCTGAGATGTCCGTTACCTTGACCAGGCCTAGGGTATTCAAGATCGGCAACTTCCAGAGGTATCGATCGAACAACCAATAGACCAAGGCAAAGGTGGCGGCCAGCGAGGGGGCGCTAACGAGCCACTGTGGCCAAGAAAAGTGGGAAGCGACCGCCTCGACACCTAGGGCCAAGACGACTGCAACGACAGCCATAGCTGCGTAGATCCCAACCCTAGACTCATTCGTCGAGTATGTGTGCATACGTCAGTAGGCGTCCCAAAGGGCGTCGATAATCAACTGAGCTGACTCAACACTGAAGTTGCCAGGATCAGTCTTGAAGAGTCGATGTATGCGGTCACACGAGAGGAAGCCAGATCTGTTTGCATGTTTCAGCCAAAGAATCACGCTGGATAGCCGATCCGAGTCATCTGAAACGAACCTATCGGTCGGCACGTTGTACACCATGCATTCGAGTAAGTAGCCTGGTGCAACTCCATCCCTCAGTCGGCCTTCGTCAACTGCTCGATTGCGCAACCGCTTTACTTGCCGGACGGACTCTTTGTACCGCCCAGAACAGACACTGTTCTTGGCCTGGCCGTTAGCGATGTGTTCCTTGGGGAAGTTGATAATTCTCCCGCCGCGCAGAGGATGAATCGCAATCCCCTCCACGAAATCTCCGTGCAAGCCCGACCCCGGCGTGCGATACCACCTGTACTGGAGCGATGGTACGACATCAGCGTCCACGTAGCCGGGGGCCTTGTCGACTTTGATGCACTTGTTCCGTTCATGAACCCTCCCCGCCCCGTAGTAGGTGACCAGGGCACTCGTGACCTCACGCCGAAGGTCGTCCCTCGTAAACCTCGCCTCGGGAAGCGCGTGGTACTGATCTTGTGCCGCCGGGCTGAGGCGCTCGGTCGCCCCCTGGAACGTCTGACGCGTCATGACGACAATGTCGACGTCTGAGTCATTTCGAATGTTGGTTGCGTTGGCGTAGGAGCCCTGAAGAAACACCTCGATGTCACGTCGTTGCGAGACCTCAGCGAGTGCACGGCGAATCGAGGAGTAGGTGTTCTTGGCCGCTACGTCTGAGCCAGCGGCAGTCCAGTTTTCGTGCTCTTGGCGTGTTGCAGTCATGAGGCCGCCTCCGTCGCTGACCTGAGATCGTGTTGCAGCTGTTCGGACTGTTTCGGGCGTGACGCCATCATCTACTCCGCTATACGTCTCCAATCGTAGTCGAACGTGCGTTCCCTAGCAACCAATCCAGCGTTGCCCGCCGATCCCTCGGGTCAGCGTAAGTGTTCACGTAGCTGGCGGCGTGGGTGGCATCCACGGATCGCCCTTGAAGAGCCGGGTGAGGGCGTCGATGGCGGGGACGTCGTGCTTGCGGGTGGTGGACAGGTAGCTGCGTAGGTGGGCGA
>JBFMCT010000049.1 GCA_040754375.1 Actinomycetota bacterium | reverse complement strand
TCGCCCCCGGACCCAGTCCCGCCCGCGGCGGGCCCGCCCCCGGCGGCCTCGCCCCCGGCGGGCCCGCGCCCGGCGGCCTCGCCCCCGGACCCAGTCCCGGCCCCGGGCCCAGTCCGGGCGCCGGTAGTGCCGGCGACCATGGCCAGGTAGGCGGGGACCAGGGGGACGACGCAGGGGGCCAGGAACGACGCCACACCGGCGCCGAACATGGCCACCAGGTCCAACAGCACGGCCGGTCAGGTCCCGAACGTGAAGGCGTAGGCCGACAGGCCCGGGCTGTCCACGGTCAGGCGCAGGGTGTGCTCGCCGACCTGGCCGGGGGCCACGAGCCGGTACATGCCGTCGTGGTCGACCCGTACCACGGTCCGCTCGCCGTCCTCGGCGACATCGGGGCCGCGGCGGGCGAGGGGCAGGGGGCGGCCGTCGAGCTCGACGACCACCTCCACCGCGTCCGGCGCGGTCATCACCAGGTTGACCTCGCCGGCCCGGTAGCGCAGGACGACGGCGGCCCCCGGCCCGGCGGCCGTGACCCGCTCGTCCTCGCCCGTCCACGGCCCCGAGAGCGCGGCCTCCCCGACGGCCAGGCGGGCCGGCTCCGGGTAGGTGGCCGTGCCGGGGCGGGCGCCGGTGGAGCCCCGGCGCAGGCCCAGGTAGGTCTCAGCCGTGACATCGAGGCGGGCGGCCTCTCCCGGTTCGCCGGCCGCGGGGGCGCCGGCCGCCACCACGGCCCGGGGCGACGCCCGGTCCACCCCCAGCAGCGAGCGCAGCACGTCCTCGGTCTCGTCGTACCGCCCCTCGCCGATGGCCGTGTAGCGCAGCCGGCCCTGGCGGTCGGCCACGTACTTCGTGGGCCAGAAGCGGTTGGCGAAGTCGTGCCACACGGCTCGGGAGTTGTCCATGGCCACCGGCCATGCCACGCCCAGGCGGGACACGGCCGCCTCGACGTTCTCCCGCCGGCGTTCGAACCCGAACTCGGGCGAGTGGACGCCCACGATGACCAGCCCGTCGGGCCCGTAGCGGTCGTGCCAGGCCCGCAGGTAAGGGAGCGTGCGAACGCAGTTCACGCACGAGTAGGTCCAGAAGTCGTAGACGACGACCCTGCCGGCCAGGTCGGCGTCCACCAGCGGTGGCGAGCCGACCCAGCCGGTGGCGCCGTCGAGCCCCGGCGCGGGCGGCCCCACCGGCAGCCTGTCAGGGTCGACCCGAGGCCCCCCTAGGCGGGTGGCGTCGGTGCCCGCGGCCACGACGACGGCCGCCACGGCGACCAGGGCCAGCACCACCGCGGCTACCGCGTTGCGCCGGTAGTTCCGCGCGGGCCGGGCTGGGCCGTCGACGCCGGGTCCGGGGGCGGCGGGCGCTGGCACGTGGCGATGATGCCTCGCCGGCTCCCCCTACCGGTCCCACCCGGCGGTCATTTCACCGAATGGTCAGGAAGGCATGCGTCAGTGCCCGGCCGGCCCTATGAGCTGCTCGACGAAGAAGATGGCCTGCTTGAGCTCGTCGTCGGTCCAGCGCCGGAAGGCGGGGCTGCGGCGGGCGCGGTCGGCGCCCAGCGCGCCGTTGAGGCTGCCCAGGATGTCGGCGGGCTGGTAGGGCTGGGTCTGCCACTTCCAGATGGCGTCCTCGTAGCGGCCCGGCCATGTCTCCTGGCCCGACGGCAGGACGACCTTGATGACCCCGCCGAAGGGGTTGGCCGCGAACCGGTCGTGCTCGGCCAGGAGTGCCCGCAGGCCCAGGGCCGTACCGGGGCCGGCGATGCCGGCGCACAGGATGGAGACGAACCGCCCGGTGGTGTCGAACGGGTGGGGAGCCAGGGTGACCACCCCGAAGTCGGTACGGGCGCCGGCGGGCTGGCCCTGCTGCTGGCCGGAGGCGGGGTCGGCGAACCCCGACACCCGGAACTGCTGGACGACGGCTGCTTCGGTGCGGCCTTCGAGCACCTGGCGGGCCAGGTCGGCGGCCGGCCCCAGCAGTTCGACCTCTTCGACGGCCAGTTCGTGGGTGGGCACGCCGCTCACGTCCACCTCGTTCTCTTGGGCACCGTTGGCCGTGGCCAGGAGCTGCCAGAAGACGTTGAGCATCTTGTGGTCGTCGAGCTGGCTCTTCAGGGCCCAGTAGCGGTCGTTCCAGGCCCGGGCGTCGGGGTCGATCAGGGGGCGGAAGAGGGCGGTGCCGGCGATGGCCCGGGTCAGCCAGTTGACCGCGCTCGATCCCACGACCAGCAGGTGGGCGTTGGAGAAACGCTCGGCCAGCCAGTCGGCGGGCTTGAGCACGAACAGCTTGTCCGAGCAGATGGTCAGCGGGGTGTCCATCTTCTGGAGCAACCCGAGGAACTGGTAGTCGGTCACGGCCCCGCTGCGGATGAACAGGTCGGCGGGGCTGTCGGGTGGCAGCTCCCGGCGGTCGGGGAACACGGCGACCAGCGGCTGGAACTGCTCTGGGAAGCCGGCCAGCGACCTCGGGAACAGGGGCGGCAGCTCCCGCTGGGCGGGGGCGAGGGCGTCCACGAGCGCGGCCGAGGCGACCGTCAGGTCGCCGGCCGGGGCGGCCGCGCTGGCCCGGTGATCGACCAGCTTGGCCAGCCAGCGGGCGAGGACCGTTACTCGGCTGTCACGGTCGGGGACGAGGACGGCGGCCATGGTGGTGAGCAGATCGAGGGACGGGAGGCGGTCACCGCGTTCGACGGCCCGCACCTGCACCTCGGACTTGCCGACGCGTTCGGCCAGCTTGGACTGGGTGAGCCCGGCCTCGGACCGCGCTTGGCGGAGCAGGAGCCCGAGCGGCCGCTCCTTCCATTCACCGGTCTCGTAGGGGTCCCGCCCACCCCCGTCACCGTCACTCATGGGTCAACCGTGATGGTGGCCGACCTCCATTGGTTACTTCCTTTCGGTAGGTCCCTCGTACAAGATTGCCCTGGGGAAGTCCTCTTGGGGGAAGGGAGCCGATGGGTTCGCAGCGAACAGCGGTGCTGGGGTTCGCCGGGAGTCTTGCCGATCCCGACGTACGCCTGCTTGTCCGGCCTGGTCACACTTACTCCTTCGAGGAGTTCTGTGCCCTTCCAGGGCCGGCCATCGGCCTCGACGGCTCGGTGGAGGGACCGTCCCGGCGCTCGCTGGCCGGGCCCCACGCCTCGTTCAACCACCACGAGTGCGTCGAGCGCTCCTCCACCCGGGCCACCTGTGAGCAGGTGATGTTGGAGGTCGGCCAAGGCCTGTGGGGGCGCATGCAGCGCGACGGCCGGCCCGGGGCCGACGTCCACGTCAACGACGCCGACGAGGACGTGTGCACGTCGCTGTGGGTCCTCAGCCACCCCGACCGCATCGACGAGGCCCTCGTTCGCCGGCTCGTCACCCTCGAGGGCCTGATCGATGTGACCGGGGGGTGCTGGTGGCCCCGCTGGGCCGAGGACGAGGACCTGCTGGGCGAGCTGGCGTGGGTGTTCGCCCCGTGCCACGACGCCCGCCGCCAGGGCCGGCCCGCCGAGGAAGGCCTGCTTCGGGAGATCATCGACGAGGTCGGCGAGCGGGTCACGGCCCACGTCGACGGCCGCGGCGGCCAGCGGCCGGCCGACGGCCACTTCGAGGTGCTGGCCCGCCAGGGCCCGGTGGCCGTCGTCCGCGAGCACGGCCCCTACGCTCGGGTGGCGGCCCGCCGGGCCGGGCTCGACACCGTGATCTGCGAGCGCTGGGCGGGGCCCGTGCGGGTGGTCAACATCGCCAAGACGTCGCCGTGGGCGGGCACCGACCTCGTGTCGGTGTTCCAGGTGTTGAACGAGATCGAGGGTTGCGGTCCTGAGGACTGCTGGGGTGGCAGTGACCTGGTGGGTGGTTCGCCCCGCCGGTCGGGCACGAGCCTCCCCCTCGACCTCGTGCTGGCCACCGTCGCCCGCCAGTAGCCGAACGCGCCCGCTTGCGGCGGCGGTGGTCAGCGGCTCAGATGGCGAGATGTCCTCTGCCTTCGACCGGGCCGCGCGCACCGTACGGCCCCTCGACGAGGCCGCCCGAGCGGCCGCCGTCGAGCTGCACGGCCGCCTGACCAAGCCCCGTGGTTCGCTGGGCCGGCTGGAGCTCGTCGGCGCCCAGTTGGCGGCCATCGCCGGCGCCTGCCCGCCGCCGCTGCCTTCGCCCGCGTCCGTGGCCGTCTTCGCCGGTGACCACGGCGTGGTGGCCGAAGGCGTGACCCCGTGGCCTCAGGAGGTCACGGCTCAGATGGTGGCCAACTTCGTCTCCGGTGGGGCGGCCATCAACGCTGTCGCCCGCCAGGCCGGGGCCGAGGTCGTGGTGGTGGACGTGGGCGTGGCCACGGCCCTACCGCCCGCCTGCGACGGTGCCCCTGGGCTGTGGTCGCGCCGGGTGAGGGCGGGGACGGCCAACATCGTCACCGAGGCGGCCATGACCGCGGCCGAGTGCCGGTCGGCCCTCGACGTCGGGGCCGAGGTGGCGGCCGACTTGGTGACCTCCGGCGCCCGCGCCCTTGTCACCGGCGAGATGGGCATCGGCAACACCACCCCGTCGGCGGCCGTGATCGCCGCCCTCACGGGCCGACGGGCGGCCGAGGTGACGGGCCGGGGCACGGGCCTCGACGACGCCGGCCTGGCCCACAAGGCGGCCGTCGTCGAACGCGCCCTGGCCCGCCACCACTCGTCCCCCCGGGCCGCGATCGGCGGGGCCGGTTGGGCGGGCGAGGCCGGTTGGTCGGGGAGCGTGGGCTTCGACGTGCTCGTGTCCCTGGGGGGATTGGAGCTGGCCGCGCTGGCCGGGTTCATCGTCGGGGGAGCGGCCGCAGGAGTGCCCGTCGTGGTCGACGGGGTGATCGCCGACGCCGCCTTGCTGGCTGCCCAGGCCATGGTCCCGGGCGTGGCGGCCCGCTGCCTGGCCGGGCATCGTTCGGTCGAGCCGGGGGCCGGGGCCGTGCTCGAGGTGCTGGGCATGGAGCCCGTCCTCGACCTCGGCCTGCGCCTGGGCGAAGGCAGCGGGGCGTGCCTGGCCCTGCCGGTGATCGCCGCCGCCGCCCGGGTCATGGCCGAGATGGCGACGTTCGACGCCGCCGGTGTGACCGACAAGGACGCCTGAGAATGGCCCGACCGCGGGGGCCGGCGGTGGCCCGGGCCGCGGGGGTCGCACCGCCGCCCGGGGAGCACGGGGGCGACGGCCCACGGCTGGCGGCCGCGCTGGGCGTCTCCCCCGACGAAGTCCTCGACCTGTCGATGTCGGTGAACCCTTGCGCCCCCGACGTGGCCGCCTTGGCCAGGGCCCACCTGGGTTCGCTGCGCCGGTACCCCGACGCCACCGAGGCGGTGGCCGCCCTGGCCCAGGCCGTCGGCATACCCGCCGACCGGGTGGTCCTGACCAACGGAGGCTCCGAGGCGATCGCGGCTGTGGCCGCCGAGGTGGGTGCGGGTTGGGTCGAGCCCCCGGAGTTCTCCCTCTATGCCCGCCACCTGCCGGTGCTACGCCCCGGGGCTGGGCGGTGGCGCTCCAACCCCTGCAACCCCACGGGCGAGCTGGCCGCCCCGGGCGACGAGGCCGCCGTCTGGGACGAGGCCTTCTGGCCCCTTGCTACGGGCACGTGGACCCGGGGGGACGCCGACCGGGGGGCGTGGGTGGTGGGTTCGCTGACCAAGGCGTTCGCCTGCCCGGGCCTGCGGGTGGGCTACGTACTGTGCCCGGGCCCGGCGGAGGCCGAGCGGGCCCGGTCCCGGCTCCCGGCCTGGTCGGTGAGCGGTCTGGCCTGCGCGCTGGTACCCGCCTTGATGGCCTCGGCCGACTTGGAGCGGTGGGCGGCCGAGGTGCGCCGGTTGCGGGCGGAGCTCGTCGGAGTACTGGCTGGGGCGGGATACTCGCCGGTTGCGGCCGACGGGCCGTGGGCCCTGGTGCCCGGGGCCGGTGACCTTCGCGAGCGGCTGGCCCGTGCCGCCGTCCTGGTGCGGGACTGCACGAGCTTCGGGCTGGCCGGGACTGTGAGGGTCGCAGTCCCGGACGAACCAGGTCTCGAACGGGTGGCCAAGGCTCTGTCCACCTAGGTGGCCGGTGGTGGCCGCCGGGCCCGCCGCCGATGTGCTCGCGTCCACGGTCGAGGTCTCGCCTCCTGACCACGGCCTTGCCGGGCTCAGGCCAGGCGAGCGAGGGCGTTGAGGGCGTTGAGGGCGGCGGCAGCCACCGGGCTGCCTCCCCGCCTTCCGCTGTTGGTGACCGATACGTCGGCCAAGGGGCCTGACCACAGCCGTTGCTTGGCTTCGGCCGCCCCCACGTAGCCCACGGGCAAGCCGATGACGGCCGCCGGCACGACGTGGCCGCCGGCGTGCAGGTCGAGCAGGGCGTCCAAGGCGGTCGGAGCGTTGCCGACGACCCAGAGGGCACCTTCGGGGTAACGGGCCGCGGCCAGGCGGAAGGCCTCGGCCGACCGAGTGGTGCCTGCGGGCGCCGGGCCTGTCTCGGAGAGGAGGCAGACGGTGGTGGGGACCGACCGGGCCCCGGCCATGACCATGTTCGAGTCGCAGACGACGGTGGCGCCGGCCCGCAGGGCAGCCACGGCGGCCTCAACGGCCCGGGGGCCGACGCGGGCAGTGGTGGCGAACGACTCGTCGGCCGTGGCGTGCACCATGCGGGCCACCACCTGGCGGGCACCGTCCGGCCATCCGGAGAGGTCGACCAGTTCGGCCATCCGCCGGTAGCTCTCGACCTCGATGGGGTGGGGGACGATGGCGTCCACGGGGCAGACCTCCAGGCAGGCGAGACAGTCGGTGCAGGCGGCGTCGTCCACGGCGGGCCGCAGGGGGGCGGCCGACAGGGCGGCCTCGGGGCAGGTGAGCAGGCAGGCGCCGCAGGCTGTGCACCGGTCGGCGACGAGAACGGTCACGGGCCGTAGCCCCGCGGGGTGACCATGTGGTCGCCCGACCAGCGGGTGGTCGTCGAGCCGACCACGACCAGCGAGAGCATGCCCACACCCTCGGGGTCGAGGCCGGCCAGCGTGGTGCGGACGACGTGCTGACCGGGCCGTCCGGCGTCGGTCACCACGGCCGCCGGGGTGGTCGGCGGGCGGTGGGCGGAGAGGATGGCGAGGGCCCGTTCGAGCTGGGTGGTGCGGCGCTGGGAGCGGGGGTTGTAGAACGAGACGGCGAAGTCCCCGGTGGCCACCGCCTCGATACGCCGTTCGATCACGGCCCACGGGGTGAGCAGGTCGGACAGTGAGATGGCCGCGTGGTCGTGGCCCAACGGTGCACCCAGCACAGCCGCCGCGGCCAGGGCGGCGGTCACCCCGGGGACGACCGTGACCGGCGGGCAGCCGTGGGCCGGGGCCAGTTCGAGGACCAGCGAGGCCATGGCGTAGACACCCGCGTCCCCCGAACAGACGAGGGCCACCCGTTCGCCGCTCTGGGCCAGGTCGAGGGCTGCCCCGCACCGCTGGGCCTCGGCTCCGATGGGGGAGCGGACGGTGGTCTGGGCCGGGCCCAGCAGGTCCTCGGCCAGGTCGACGTAGGGCCCGTAGCCGACGACGACCGTGGCCTGGCGGACGGCGGCCGCGGCGGCGGGCGTGCGCAGGGCCGCCGTCCCTGGCCCGAGCCCGACCACGGCCAGGTGACCCTCGGGCCGGGCTCGGCGGGCTACAGCGACCGTCGAGTCGGACGAACGGTTCTTCTCGACGACCAGTTGAGCGCCGGGCCCGGCCGCGGCCAGGGCGGCCGCCTCGGCTACCGACGGCGTCCCGACGGCGGCCGCCACCACCGCGCTGGGGTTGGGGACCGGGACAGCCGCCAACAGCCCGGCCGGCAGCACCCGTAACGGGACGCCCAGCGTGTGGGCCAGGGCCACGACGGCCGGTTCGTGGCGCTTGGCCTCTACGGTGGCCACCAGCCCGACGGCCCCGGCGTGGAGCCCGGCCCGGGCCAGCGCCCGATGGACCATGTCGCGGAGGCCGTCGGTGGACGCCCCCGAGCTGGCCCCCACCCCCAGCACGAGCGACGGCGGCCGGAGCAGGACCTCACCCGGCGCCGCCGCCCGGTCTGCGTCCGTCACGGTCACTGCCCCCGCATCGGTCCCACCGGCCCGGCTGGGTGGGGACAAGCCGATGGGGAGGGGCCAGTGGGCGAGGCCCGGGTCGCGGGTCACCAGCGGAGGGCGGCCGTCGAGCCAGGCCCGGGTGACGGCGGCCACGTCGCCAGCGCTCGTGAAACCCGGGAGGGCGTCGAGGGCGGGCAGGCCGGCCCAGTCGGTGGCTGTCGTGACGACAGGTTCGGCGTCGACCAGGACGGCGACCTCACGGGCCAGGTCGTTGGCCCCGCCCCGGTGACCACCGCAGAGCGCGACGGCCCACCGGCCGCCGTCGTCGACGCACACCACCGCGGGGTCGTCCGCCTTGGAGGCCAGCCACGGTGCGACCGCTCGCACCGCGATCCCGGTGGCGCACACCAGCACGAGGGCGTCGACTTCGTCCCACCGGGCGGCCACCGTGGCCACGAGGTCGCCGTGACGGTGTTCGTAGGGCAGGCGGCGTGCCAACTCGGCCCCGGCCTCGGTCACCGAGCAGCACAGGACGGTCGTCACCGGTCCGGTCCCCAGCACACGAAGACGGGGTTCTCGGCCTGAAGGCGGAACGTACCCCCGGGCGGGACGGGGGCCCCGCGGCTCACGGCCACCTGAACGACGTTGCCCAGTCGAGCGGCCGCGGCCGCGGCCCGGTCGAGGGCCGCGTAGGTGGCGACCACAGTGCCGCCGGGGCGCAGGCGGGCCAGCACGGCGTCGAGGACGTCCAGCCCCCCGCCCCCCACGAACGCCCGGTCAGGCGCCGGGAGGGCGGCCAGGGCGGCGGGCGCTTCGCCCTCGACGACGGTCACGGCCGTCCCCGCGCAGTTGGCCCGGGCCCGGGCGGCGTCGTCGGGTCTGCGCTCGACGGCGAACACCGACAGCCCGGGACAGAGGCGGGCGCATTCCGAAGCCACCGAGCCCGAGCCCGCCCCCACGTCCCACAGCACTCCGGTGGCCGGCAGGTCGAGCTTGCCCAGGGCCACGGCCCTTACCTCGGCCTTGGTGATCATCCCCGCCCGGTGGTCGAACCGGTCCTCGGGAAGACCCCAGGCGACCGTCGGTCCCGCGGGGCCGGGGGCGGTGAACACGACAACGGCCAAAGGCTGGAAATCACCGCCCGCCAGCTCTTGGAGCCCGCACTCGGTCACCCGTTCGCCCGGCCCACCCAGGTCTGCGCCCACGGCCACCCGCCTCGGCCCGCACCCGGCGGCCACCAGGGCCCTACCCAGCGCCTGGGGAGGGTTGTCGGGCGACGTGAGCACCGCCACCTTGGGGTGGTGGAGGACGGCCTCGACGGCCGCGGCCGCCGGGCGGCCATGGGCCGAGACCACCACGGCGTCGTCCCAGTTCTCCCCCAGGCGGGCGAAGGCCAGCGACACCGCGGGCGGCGCCGGGTGCACGACCACCGGGAACCGGTCGCGCGCCAGCCGGACGATCCCGAAGAACCCGGGGTCGCCTGAGGCCAACAGGCAGACCTTCCGCCCCGCTTCCCGATGCCCGGCGGCCAGCGACAGCACCGCGTCCACGGGCGACGACAGGGCCACCCGCCGGCAGGCGCCGGCACCGGTGGTCGACGGGCCAGCGGCCTCGAGGAATTCCAGGGCGTCGAGGTGGCGGGCCGCGCCTATCACCACGTCGGCGCCCGCCAGCGCCTGGCCCGCGGCCACCCCCCACCACTGCCCGCCGTGCAGACCGACGACGGCCACGTCATGCACGGCGCAACACCGGCCCCTGGGCACCCGGCCGGTCGGCGACAGCCATGTCAGGCACGGGCGACGACCCGGGCGCCCTCGAAGTCGACCATCACGACGTCCACATCCACAGCTCCCCCCACGTACTCACGGCAGGCGCTGGAGGCCAGCCGGCACAGTTCCTCCAGCGAGGCGGTGTGGCCCGCGGCCAGGCAAGCCTCGGCGAAGTGGCGGGCTGTCGACGTGGCGGTGGCCGCCGACGCCACTTCCGGCGGGGCCCCGCACCGGGCGGCCACTGCGGCCAGGAGGCCCACGTCCACCCGGGAACGCCGGTAATGGGTCATCAACACCCCGGCCGCCAGCTTGGTGATCTTGCCGGCCATGCCCACGAACGTCACCTGCCCCACCCCCGCACCGGCGGCCCGGCGCAAGGCCGTCCCGGTGAAGTCACCCACCTCCACGAAGCACACCGGGGCCAGCTCGGCGTACAGCCTCTGGGCGGCCGCGTCGGTGCGCCCGCCGGTCGAGAGGACGACGTGGCCCTGGCCCTGGGCGGCGGCCACGTCCACCTGCTGGACCACCGAAGCCCGCCAGGCAGCCGTGGAGAAGGGCCGCACGATCCCCGTAGTCCCCAGGATGGAGATGCCCCCCACGATGCCGAGGCGGGCGTTGGACGTTCGGGCCGCCATCTGCTCGCCGCCCGGCACCGAGATGGTGACGTCGACGGGCCGGGCCGTCACCTCCCGTACTGCCCGGCGCACCATGCGGGCCGGGACGGGGTTGATGGCCGGCGCCCCCACGGGCAGGCCCAGGCCAGGCAGGGTCACGGTCCCCACGCCCGGCCCGTTACGTAGCTCGACGCCCCGGCCGCGGCCCCACTCCACGGCCGCGGTGACGTGGGCGCCGTTGGTCACGTCGGGGTCGTCGCCCGCGTCCTTCACGACCGCGCACCGGTGGGGGACGGCGGGGTCCACATCGGCCACCGGGAACGAGACCCGCCGCCCGCTGGGCAGGGCCACCTCGACGTCGGCCGGGGGTTCACCGGTGACCAACCACACGGTGGCTGCCTTGGCCGCGGCCGAGGCGCACGTGCCGGTCGTCCAGCCGGTGCGCAGGCCCTGGGCGCCCGCCACCTCGGGGGCGAGGGGCGGCTCGTGGGGCTTCACGGCTGCGACGGCCGGCGGCGGGCCGACGGCCGGCCCCGCGTCGTGCCGTCCTCGGACCGGAGGCGGTAGGCGGTAGTGAAGGCCGGTTCGTACAAGTGCGAGCGCCGCTCGACGGGCCGCTCGGCCAGCGCCTCGCCCACCAGCACCAGGACGGTCATGGTCGCGCCCGTGGCCCGCAGGTCGGTGGCCAGGCGGCCGACGGTCGTACGCACCACCTGTTCGTCGGGCCAGCTGGCCCGCACCACGATGGCCGCCGGGGTGTCGGGCCCGTAGGCGCTGGGCGGGGCCAGCAGCTCGGCCTGGAGCTCATCGGGGCGGGCGCCCGAGAGCAGGACGGCCATGGTCGCGCCGTGGGCCGAGAAAGCGGGCACACCTTCGGCCCCGGGCATCGACGCCGCCGTACGCCCGGCCAGGCGAGTGAGCACCACGCTCTGGCTCACGCCCGGCACGGTCAGCTCCCGGCCCACGGCCGCGGCCCCGGCGGCCACCGACGTGACGCCCGGCACGATCTCCCACGCCCGGCCCTCGGCCCGGCACCAGTCGACCTGCTCGGCGATGGCCCCGTAGAGCGACGGGTCGCCGGAGTGGAGGCGGACGACGGGCGTCGTGTCGGGGTGGGCTGCGAACACGGCCAGGACGTCCTCGAGGGTCATCTCCGCCGAGTCGTGCACCTCCACCCCCGGACCGCAGTGGCCCAGCAGGTCGGCCGGGACCAGCGAGGACGCCCACACCACGACCTGGGCCGTGGCCAACCGCTGGGCCCCCCGCAGCGTCACCAGGTCGGCCGCCCCCGGCCCGGCCCCCACGAACGAGATCAACGCCGGCCTCCTGGCTCGCCGTCGCTGGTTCTGACCGACAAGCGCCACGGCCCCCGGCCGGGCAGGCCGGCGCGGGCGGGCGCGACCATGGCCCGGGCCAGCGGGGCCACCCCGGCCAGCGGGGCCACCCCGGCCAGCGGGGCCACCCCGGCCAGCGCCCGGCCCCCGTGGGTAGAGCCCCGCCGCCCCTGGGCGGTCGTACCTGCACGGGCGGGCGTCACCATGGTCCCGCCCAACCCAACGACCGCGGCCACGTCCCGCGACCTCAGGCGGGGCGCGCCGGCGCGAGCCGCCGCCACCATGGCCCGACCGACCCCTTCGACCTGGTTCACGGCCGGCCGTTCTCGGGCCCCGCCCGGGCCGGGCTGTCGCGGGCGGGGACGATGACGGTGGCCAGGTAGGAGGCCGGGCCGGCGGCGGCCACCTCGGCCAGCGGGCCCACCCGTTCGCCGGGCATGCCCAGCAGTTCGCCGGCCACGGCCCCGTCGAGGCGGCCGGCGTCGCGGGCGGCAGCCGCCAGTTCGGGTAGCCGGCGGCCGCCCTTGTAGAGCACAACGGTGGCCGCGGGGTCGTCGAGGGCGCCGTCGAGGTCGTCGCCGGCCAAGGCGGTACGAACGACCAGGCGCTGGGACTCGTCGGTGACCACCGTTCCGGTCCGGGCGGCCAGGGCCTGGAAAGCCATGACCCCCGGTACCTGCTCGACCTGGGTGGCGGGCCGCAGGCGGAGCACGGCGGCCGCCACCGAGCTGAACGTCGACCACGTAAGTGGGTCGCCCAGGGTCACGAACGCCACCTCGGCCCCGTCGAGGCGGGCGGTGACCGCCGCCGCGGCCGCCTCCACCGATCGGTCCCGCTGGCGCCGGCCCGGGGCCATGGCGAAGGGCACACGTTCAACGCGAACACCGGGCAAGGCTTGGCGAACGACCAACTCGGCCCGCCCCACGGCGTCGACCGAGGTGGCCGGGGCGAGCACGACATCGGCCCGCCGTAGGGCGGTCACCGCCCGGACGGTCAGCAGGTCGGGGTCACCCGGGCCGACACCCACTCCCACCAGCCGGCCCCGTACCGGTGGGTCGGGGGGCCCGGCCCCGGCCCCCGCCTCGCCCCGGACCTCGGCTTCGACCGCGGCCCTGATGACCTCGGCCTCACTGCGCCCGGTGGCCGCGGCCCGCAGGGCCAGGGCCCGCTTGAGGTGATCGGGCAGGTACACGCTGGTCTTGCGCATGGCACCACGTAGGGTAGGACATAGGGCATCAGCGGTGCCCCAGGCGGGCGGCCGCGTGGCGGCAGGCGGTCAGGAAGGCGGCCACCGCCGACGGGTCGCCGCCGGGGTGGTGGTGCAGGTAGGTGGCCAGCAGGCCGGGCCCCGCCCACCCTTCCCGCCGCTCGCCCCACCGGCTGGCCAGCACCAGGGCGTCGCCCGCTGGGCTCACGGTCGAGTAGTGGAACTCGTGACCGGTGAGCTCGGTCCCCGGGGGGCCGAGGAACGTCTCGGTGGCGGTCGTGGCCGTCCGGTAGCCGAGCGTGAGCCGGCCCGCCATGGTGGCGTCGGCCGGGACGACGCCGGCCATGGCATGGCCGTGCAGCGATCGGCACAACCACAGCAGCCCTCCGCACTCGGCCCAGGTCACGATCCCCGTGCCGGTGCCCACCCGCCGGCGGACATCGTCCAGCAGGGGCCGGTTGGCGGCCAGTTCGGCGGCGTACACCTCGGGGAAACCGCCCCCCGCCACCAAGCCGGCCACGGCCGCGGGCAGGACCTCGTCCCGGCGGGGGTCGAAGGCCACGACCTCGGCCCCGCCCGCTTCCAGGGCCTCGACCGTGTCGGTGTAGGTGAACGTGAACGCCGGCCCGGCGGCCACCGCCACCCGGACGGGTGGCCCGTCGCCGGTCAGGGGCCCAGGGCCAGGCAGCGCCACCGGGCCGGTGGCCACCTCGGGGGCCCGGCGGGCCAGGGCCATCACCGCCTCGACGTCCACCTGAGCGGCCACGGCCACGGCCAGCCGGTCGAGCGAGGCCGCCACCTCGTCGGCCTGCTCGGCCACCGGGACGAGGCCCAGGTGGCGGTCTCGCCAGGTGAACCGTTCGTCGCGCCGCAGGGCGCCGATCACGGGGATGCCGACAGGGCCCAGGGCCTCCCGCAGGAGGGCCTCGTGGGTGTCACTGCCGACCCGGTTGAGGACGACCGCTGCCACCTCCACCGTGGGGTCGAAGCGGGCGAACCCGCTCACGACGGCCGCGACCGACCGGGACATGGCCGACGCGTCGACTACCAGGACGATCGGGGCACCGAGCAGGCGGGCCACGTCGGCCGTGGAGGACGGCCGGCCGTCGGCCGCCCCGTCGAACAGTCCCATGACACCCTCGACGACCAACACCCCGGCCCCGGCCATGGCCCGCCCGGCCAGGGGCCCGATGGCGGCCGGCCCGCACAGCCACGGGTCGAGGTTGCGGGGCCGGCTCCCGGGCCCACAGGCCAGGGCGTGGTAGCCGGGGTCGATGAAGTCGGGACCGACCTTGGCGCCCGCGGGCCGTAGACCGGCCCGGGCCAGGGCGGCCATCAGCCCGGTGGCCACGGTCGTCTTGCCCACCCCCGAGGCCGTGCCCGCCACCACCACCCGGGGCCCGAGCACGGCAGTCACGGCCGTCGGGGACCCGGCCAGGAGTGCATCGAGCGATCGTACGGCGCCACCGGCGGCCCCACCCCGCGAAACCTGCGCGGGAATCGTGGGCGTTTTGCCCACGATTCCCGCGCAGGTTTCGTTCGCCGCCGCCGGGGTTTCGCCGGCTGGGTCGCTCCGGTAGAGTCCGGGTGCCGCGGTTACGGGAAGCCGGTGAGATTCCGGCGTGGTCCCGCCACTGTGACGGGGAGCGAGCCTCACGATGCCACTGGGCCCACCAGCCCGGGAAGGCGGGGGGAGCGTCGATCCGGAGCCAGGAGACCGGCCGCGGTGGAAGTCGAAGGCCCCAACACCACCACGAGGATGGAGGTTCGATGGCAGCGATCATCACCGCGCCGGCGCCGCGCCGCGCCCTGCCCGCCCCCCGCTGGGCCCTGCCGCTCATGGCGGTGGCCGTCGCCCTGCTCTGGCTCGTCACGATGGAGGGAGCGGCCGTGTCCCAGGCCATCGCGGGTGCCCCCGCTTTCCTGCACGAGCTCTTCCACGACGGCCGCCACCTGCTGGGCGTCCCCTGTCACTAAGCGACTGGTGCCCGAGCCCTCGTGCGTCGGCCGCCCGGGCGCACGGCGCCGGACACCGAACACGCCCGTCACCTGACCAAGCCCGTGCCCGAAGCCTCCATGGGTGACCGACCGCGGGCGGCCGTGATCGGCGCGGCCGCCATCGGGGTCGTGGCCGGGCTGGTGGCCGCTTTGTTCATGACGGTGGCCGCCGCCCCCTCGGTCGAAGAGGCCATCCGCCTCGAGCAAGCAGCCCACGCCCACTCGGCCGGCCACGCCCACCCGGAGGGCCAGGAAGAAGGCGACGAGCTGGTGTCCCGGGGGGTGCAGCGCGGGGTCGGGTTGTTCGGGGCCTACGCCCTGTCGGGGGCCGCCTTTGGCGTGCTGCTGGGCTCGGCCTTCCTGTTGGCTGCCCGCCACCGCCCCGACCCGTTCCGGCGCGCTCTGTTGTGCGGGGCCGTCCTCGCCGGGGCCGTCACCGTCTCGCCGTGGCTGAAGTACCCACCCAACCCCCCGGCCGTGGGTGACCCCGACACCCTGGCCTCACGCCAGGGCCTCTACCTGGCCGTCATCGTGCTCACGGCCGCCGTCGGGGTGGCGGCCGCCCGCCTGGCCCGGCGGCTGGTAGCCCGGGGCTGGCCCGAGCCGTGGCGGGTGGCCGCGGTGACGGCAGCCGTGACCTTGCCGTTGCTGGCGGCCTACGCCCTGCTGCCAGGTGCACCCGGGCCGATCGACGTGCCTGCCGGCCTGTTGTGGAGGTTCCGGTTGGCGTCCCTGGGCGGCAACCTCGTGCTGTGGGCCGTCCTCGTGCTCGGTTTCGCCGCGGCCGTGGCCGGAGGTCGGGCCCGGCCGGCCCGCCCGCCCGGGGCCCGCACCGGCGCGTCGGTGGCATGAGGGGCGGGCTCGTCGTCTGCGGGACGGCGAGCGACGCCGGCAAGTCGTTCGTGGTGGCCGGGTTGTGCCGGCTGCTGGCCCGCCGGGGAGTCAAGGTCGCCCCGTTCAAGGGCCAGAACATGGCCAACAACTCGTCGGTCACGGCCGACGGGGCCGAGATCGCCCACGCCCAGTGGGTCCAGGCGGTGGCCGCCGGGGCCGAGCCTGAGGCGGCCATGAACCCGGTGCTGCTCAAGCCGACCAGCGACCGGTCGAGCCAGGTCGTCGTGAGGGGCCGGGCCGTGGGGACGTGGGCGGCCCGCGACTTCCAGTCCCGCAAGGACGGGCTGTTGCCGGTCGTGCTCGGCTCGCTGGCCGACCTGCGGTCGCGCTACGACGTCGTGCTGTGCGAGGGCGCCGGTAGCCCGGCCGAGATCAACCTGCTCGACGGCGACATCGTCAACCTGCGGTTGGCTCGTGAAGCCGGCCTGCCCGCCATCGTCGTGGGTGACATCGACCGGGGCGGTGTGTTCGCCTCCTTGTTCGGAACCGTGGGCCTGCTACCCGACGACCTGCGGATGTGCGTCAAGGCGTTCCTGCTCAACAAGTTCCGGGGCGACCCGTCCCTGCTGGACGGGGCCACTGCCGAGCTGGAGCGGCGCACCGGGGTCCCCACCCTGGGTGTCGTGCCCATGGTGGCCGGCGCCAGCCTCGACGACGAGGACTCGCTGGCCCTCGACCGCTGGCCGCGGGCCGCGACCCGCGGGCCGGACTTCGACGTGGCCGCCGTGCGCTTCCCCCACGTGGCCAACTTCGGCGACCTGGACCCGCTGGCCGCGGAGCCCGGCGTTTCGGTGCGTTGGGCGCGCTCAACCGGTGACCTGGGCCGGCCCCACCTGGTCGTGCTGCCGGGGTCGAAGTCGACGCGCGCCGACCTGCACTGGTTCCGGGCCAGCGGCATGGCGGCCGCCGTGGAAGGCGCAGGGGCGCCGGTAGTCGGCATCTGCGCGGGCCTGCAGATGCTGGGCGATGCGATCGACGACCCCGAGGGGGTGGAGGGGCCGCCCGGGCGGGCCGGGGGGTTGGGGCGGCTGCCGGTGGGCACCTGCTTCGCGGGCGGCAAGGTCCTCGACCGGCCCTCCGGCCGCGCCCAGGAGGGGCCTGGCGCGGGCCACGAGGTGGCCGGTTACCGCGTCCACCACGGCCGGGTCGTGGCCCGCCCGGGGGCGTCGCCCTGGCTCGTGGCCGACGACGGTACCCCCCTGGGCTGGCACGACGGCCGTTTCGCGGGGACCACGCTGCACGGGCTGTTCGAGGCCGACCCGTTCCGGTGGGACGTGTTGCGGTGGGCCGCCCGGGTCTCGGGCGTGGACGAACCGGCGGGCCTGGGCGCGACCTCCTTCGTCGCCCTGCGCCGGGCGCGCCTCGACCGGATCGCCGACGCCCTCGAGGCCCACGCCGACCTGGACCGGCTGTTCGGGCTCATCGAGACGGGAGCGGCCGCCGGGTGATCCTGTTCCTCACCAACGCCGACACCGAACTGCTGGCCACCCGGTCTGTGCTGCACCGCCTGCCCGAGGGCTTCCCGCCGGTGCGGGCCGCCAACCCGGTCCGGCTCGACGCCGCCCCTGACCTGGCCGGGGTGGCGGCCGTGGTCGTCCGCCTCCTCGGGGGGCGCCGGGCCTGGGAGGCTCAGTTCGACGACCTGCGGGCCCAGGCGCTTTCGGCGGGCGTGCCGCTCGTGGCCGTGGGCGGCGAGAACGTGCCCGACGCCGAGTTGGCCGCCCTCTCGACCGTGCCCGCGGGAACGGCGGCCGAGGCCCACCGCTACCTGGCCGCGGGCGGGCCGGCCAACGTAGAGAACTGCCTGCGGTTCGTGGCCGACACCGTGCTGGTGGGCGGTTTCGGGTTCGACCCGCCCTCCGAAGTGCCGATGGCGGGCGTGTTCGAGGGGGCGACCACCGCCCGTCGACCGGGCCGGCCCCTGGTGGGTGTCGTGTTCTACCGGGCCCACCTGGTGGCCGGGAACACGACGTTCGTCGAGGACCTGTGCACGGCCATCGACGCCGCCGGGGGTGACTGCGTGAGCGTGTACTGCTACTCCCTGCGCCCCGACACTGTCGGCGACAGCTCCGTGCCGGCCCTGGAGCTGTGCCGCGACCGGGGTGTCGACGTGCTGGTGACCACCGTGCTGGCCATGGGGGGATCGGCGCCCGACGCCGAGGAGGGCTCGTGGTCGGTGCCCCAGTTGGCCGAGCTGGGCGTCCCCGTCGTGCAGGCACCGTCGTGCAACCGCGCCCGGGACCAATGGTGGGACGACGACACCGGCCTGTCACCGGTCGACGTGGCCATGGGTGTGGCCATCCCCGAGTTCGACGGCCGCATCGTGGGGCCGGCCTTCGCCTTCAAGGAGGAGGTCGATGACGGGGGCGAGCTGGGCGTGCCCATCACCGCCACCCGGGCCGACCCCGAACGGGCGGCGCGGGTAGCCGGCCTGGCCCTACGCCTGGCCCGGCTTCGCCACCGGCCGGCGGCCGGCAAGCGGGTAGCAGTCGTGCTGTCGGCCTACCCTACCAAGCGCAGCCGCCTCGGCAACGCCGTGGGCCTCGACTCGCCGGCGTCGGCCGTGGCGCTGCTCCATGCCCTGCGCGAAGCCGGCTACCGCGTCGACCGCATTCCCGAGTCGGGTGACGCCCTCATGGCCGAACTGGCCGACCGCCTCACCTACGACACCCCCGACCTGACGGCCGAGCAGGCGGCCCTGGCCCCCGGCCGCCTGGCCGCGACCGCCTATACCGGCTGGTTCGCCACCCTTCCCGCCGAGGCCCGGGAGCAGGTCGAGAACGTGTGGGGGCCGGCCCCCGGCCAGGTCTACGTCGAGGGGACGGGCGGCGACGCCTCCCTCTGCTTCCCGGGGCTCGACCTGGGGGGTGTGCTGGTCACCATCCAGCCCCCCCGAGGGTTCGGCTCGGACCCCATCGGCACCTACCACGCCCCCGACGTCCCCCCGCCCCACCACTACTTGGCCTTCTACCGGTGGCTGGCCGCGGGCTGGGGCGCCGACGCCGTCGTCCACCTGGGAAAGCACGGCACGCTGGAGTGGCTACCGGGCAAGGCCAACGCCCTGTCGCCCGCCTGCTTCCCCGACGCCGCCCTGGGTGACCTCCCCCTGGTCTACCCGTTCATCGTCAACGACCCCGGGGAGGGCACCCAGGCCAAGCGCCGGGCCCACGCCGTGGTCGTCGACCACATGGTGCCGCCCATGACCAGGGCCGAGACCTACGACGACCTGGCCCGCCTCGAGCAGCTGCTCGACGCCTACGCCAACGCCCAGGCCATGGACCCGTCGAAGCTGCCCATGCTGCGCCGCCAGGTGTGGGACCTGCTGGTCGACGCCGAGATCCACCGCGACCTGGAACTGGCGGCCGAGCCCGGCGAGGACGCCTTCGACGACCTGGTGCTGCACGTCGACGGTTACCTGTGCGCCCTCAAGGACGCCCAGATCCGGGGCGGCCTGCACGTTCTCGGCCAGCCGCCCCAGGGCGAGGCCCTGGTCGACCTGGTCCTGGCCGTGACCCGCCTGCCCCAGGGACCGGTGCCCTCGCTGCGGGCCACGGTGGCCGCCGAGCTCGGCATCGACCTGGCCGGGGCGGGCCGGGCCGAGATCGACCGGGTCGAGGCCGAGGCCCGGGCCCGGGTCGAGCGCCTGGCCACGTCCGGCTGGTCGGCTGCGGCTGCTGCGGCGGCGGCGGCGGCCGGCGGGCCCGCCGTGGGGACCGAGGCCACGGGCGCCGCCGCTGGTGCCGGGGGGACCGGCTGGGGCCCGACGCTGGCGTGGGTGGCCGAACGGCTGGTGCCGGCCCTGGCCCGTACGCCCGACGAGGTGACCAACCTGCTGGCCGCTCTCGAGGGACGGTACGTGCCCGCTGGCCCCAGCGGCTCGCCCACCCGGGGAGGCGCCCATGTGCTGCCCACGGGTCGCAACTTCTACTCGGTCGACCCCAAGGCCCTGCCCTCGCCCATGTCGTGGGAGGTTGGCCGCAAGCTGGCCGAGGCGGTGGTGGCCCGCCATGTCGAGGCCGAGGGACGCACGCCCCGCACGGTGGGCATCGTCCTGTGGGGGACGGCGGCCATGCGCACCGGGGGCGACGACGCGGCCGAAGCCCTGGCCCTGCTGGGGGTGCGGCCGGTGTGGGAGCCGGAGTCCCGCCGGGTCGTCGGCCTGGAAGCCGTGCCCCTCGACGAGCTGGGCCGGTCCCGGGTGGACGTAACCCTGCGCATCTCGGGGTTCTTCCGCGACGCCTTTCCCCATCTGGTGGCCCTGCTCGACGACGCCGTGGCCCTGGTGGCCGGGCTCGACGAGGGCGAGGCCGACAACCCGGTGCGGGCCGCCGGTGCGGCCGACGCCCGCATCTTCGGGCCCCCACCCGGGGGGTACGGGTCGGGGATCCTGCCCGTTCTCGAACGGGGCTCGTGGCGTACCGACGCCGACCTGGCCGAGGTCTACCTGGCGTGGTCGGGTTACTCCTACCGGCGGGGGGCCATGGGCCGGTCCGAGCCCGACGCCATGCGGCGGCGCTTCGCGGCCATCGACGTGGCCGTGAAGAACCAGGACAACCGCGAGCACGACATCTTCGACAGCGACGACTACCTCCAGGACCACGGCGGCATGGTGGCGGCCGTGCGTTCGCTGGCCGGCCGGGCGCCGCACGCCTGGTTCGGCGACAGCTCCGACCCGGCCGCCCCTCAGGTACGGGCACTGGCCGAGGAGGCCGCCCGGGTCGTGCGCTCGCGGGTGCTCAACCCCCGGTGGACGGGGGCCATGCGCCGCCACGGCTACAAGGGCGCGTTCGAACTGGCGGCCACGGTCGACTACCTGTTCGGCTACGACGCCACCACCGGGGTGGTGGCCGACTGGATGTACGAACGGGTTACCGAGGCCTACGTGGCCGACCCCGGCATGCGGGACTTCTTCGCCCAGTCCAACCCCTGGGCCCTGCGGGCCATCGCCGAGCGGCTGCTGGAGGCCGCCCGCCGGGGCATGTGGTCCGAGCCCAGTGACGCCGCCCGGAAGGTGCTGGAAGACGCCGTCCTCGAAGCCGAGGGCTGGGAGGAGGGCCGGTGAACTTCCCGTTCTCGGCCGTGGTGGGCCAGCCCGAGGCCCAACTCGCGCTGGTCCTGGCCGCGGTCGACCCCGGGATCGGCGGGGTGCTGCTGCGGGGCGACAAGGGCTCGGCCAAGACGACCCTGGCCCGGGGGCTGGCCGGGTTGCTGCCCGACGGTGCCCCGTTCGTGGAGCTGCCCCTGGGGGCCACCGAGGACCGGGTGGTGGGCGGCCTCGACGTGGGGGCGGCCCTGGGCGGGGGAGAGGCCAAGGCCAAGCCCGGGCTGCTGGTCGCCGCCCACGGCGGCGTGCTCTACGTCGACGAGGTCAACCTGCTGGCCGACCACCTCGTCGACGTGCTGCTCGACGCGGCCGCCTCGGGAGTGCACCGCATGGAGCGCGACGGGGTGAGCACCCAGCACCCCGCCCGTTTCGTGCTCGTCGGCTCCATGAACCCCGAGGAGGGCGAGCTGCGGCCGCAACTGCTCGACCGCTTCGGCCTGGCCGTCGAAGTCCGTGCCCCCGCCGACCCCGCCCTGAGGGCCGAGGCCGTCCGCCGCCGCCTCGCATGGTCCGCCGCAGACGGCCACGATCCCCACACCGTCCCCCACGCCGGCCCCGCCGCCGGCCCCGCCGTCCCCCACGCCGGCCCCGCCGTCCCCCACGCCGGCCCCGCCGTCCCCCACGCCGGCCCCGCCGTCCCCCACGCCGGCCCCGCCGTCCCCCAC